>CAMVHF010000005.1 GCA_947167235.1 uncultured Alphaproteobacteria bacterium | reverse complement strand
AGTTTTCCGTTATGCCTTGATTATTGTAGTTTTGTATGAGTTGATTTTCACGTTCCGCCCGTGCTGTTTGATACTCTATCTCATCACGAAGCGAAAACTGACTATGGTCAACACCAAACGTATCTACTTTATTATCTCCCGTTTCATAGCCTAACGGGGATTTATATTTTTTCCAAATATCCATTTTTTAACTCCTCTCGTAAAATTTGCTTATCAATAGGTTTTTTCCTTTTTCTAATATTTTAAGTTATTATAAAAACGGATATTGATTATTTTGTCTCCTTTCGCCATAAAATCGGTTAACATTACAATTTAACGCAAATAAATTCCCATCCGATTTACGTTTAAACTCTACGATGTCAAATAATAAATGTCAAGTTTAAAATAAATATTATTCTTATTTATTAAAATTTATATAATATTTTTATTGCGATAAATTTTTTATTCCAGTGTTTATGTCACATTTATTGCGTAATACGGAAAAAAATTGTTGCGAAATTAAAAATATCGGTATATACAAAGTTAGATTTTAAAGGATAGATGGCCGAGTGGTCGAAGGCGCACGATTGGAAATCGTGTGTGCCCCTAAAGGGTACCGTGAGTTCGAATCTCACTCTATCCGCCATTAAAACAAAAAAGCACCCTTGCGGTGTTTTTTTGTTTTAAACGTGATAGGTGGGAGAAGAACTCACGAGAAAGTGAGTTCGCCGACGACTGAGAGGCGAGCGAAAGAGCGCCGGTGAGCGATAGCGAGCGAAGAAGGAGGAATGGAGCGAAGCGGAATAATCTCACTCTATCCGCCATTAAAACAAAAAAAGCACCCTTACGGTGTTTTTTTGTTTTAAACGTGATAGGTGGGAGAAGAACTCACGGATAAGTGAGTTCGACTACAAGCGAAAGGCATACGGGTGTATGCCGGTAAGCAAAGCGAATGAGCGACGGTTAAAAAAGATTTTCAACAAAATTATTTAATGCAGCCTTTATTTTATAAAATCCTCATATAATGATAACAGCAGTAAAATACTGATAAAAACAGGGACGAAATAGCGCAAAGAAAACAAATAGTATTTTGCAAATCGACTATTGACTTTACTGCTGATCCCGATATTACGGAACAGCACCTTATGCACACCGTAACCGGCAAACAGCGACATCACAATCGCCATAATCGAAGATGTGTATGCGGTTGACAGGTGATCAAACAAATCAAACAAATCGCGACCGAATACTTTAATATTCCAAGTTCCCGAAAACGACAAAGCAACTGCCGTTAAACCGACAACGGAAATTCCCAACACAACGACCACCGCCGAAGTTCTCTTCATTTTATATTTTTGAATAAACAGATTGGTAACACCTTCGTACACCGAAATCACAGATGTCAGCGTTGCCAATAAAAGCAACAGATAAAACATTATCGACCAAAAACCGCCGCCGGCAACCTTTTGAAAGACCATCGGCAGACTGATAAAAGTCAACCCCGGTCCGGATGTCGGCGCAATACCGACCGCAAAAATCGCCGGAATGATAATAATCGCACTTAAATATGCTGCCAACGTATCAAAAATTTCGATTGACTTAACCATCGAAAAAATATTTTCTTTATTTGCCACATACGAACCATATACCAGTAGCATACCGTAGCCGAGCGATAAAGATATAAAAGCTTGACCTAACGCGGCGGAAAATACTTTACCAAATCGAAAAGCATCAAAGCCATCCGCCGTAAAACCGAGCGATTTCCAATCCGGTTTTAACAAATATGCAAATCCCTCTTTTGAACCGTCGATAAATATTGACTGAACCGCTAAAGCCACAAAAATCACAAACAAAACCGGCATCAGATAAAAACTGACACGCTCAATACCGGCTTTAACACCGCAAGCAATAATCAAAGCCGTCAGAAGCAAAAACACCAAAGCACACGCATATTGCAGTGAAAAATTTTGGCTCAGTGCCGTAAAACTGTCATTTAATTTTTTGGCATCAGACAACAATAACAGATTACCGTTTATCGCTTCAAACAGATAATATATAACCCAACCGGCAACCAAAAAGTAAAAAGAGATAATCAAAAACAGGCCTATAATTCCCATCCAGCCGCCAAAAAATTTCCATAAACCGAGATGTTTCATACCGGCTTTTTCGCCGATTACGGAAAACGTATCGACGATACTTGAACGCGCTGTTCGGCCCAGCGTTAACTCGGTAATCATAATCGGGTTGCAGATAAAAATTAAAATCAGCGTATATAAAAATATAAATCCGAATCCGCCGTACTCACCGACCAAATACGGAAATCGCCATATATTTCCCAAGCCGATGGCCGAACCGGCCGCCGCTAAAATTGCACCCCATTTTGAACCGAAATTTTCTGTTTTCATTGTATAGTCCTCTGTTTTTAACGTGCTTATTATAAAAAGAATTTTACCCGACGCAAGATAAAATATTGACTTGATTACTTTTTTTGCTATTCTGCAACCAACAAGGAGAAAAGTGATGTATTCAGCAGATATTCAAAATAAAACTCTTGATATAATTAAAAATTCCATTCGCAATGTTCCCGATTTTCCGAAGCCGGGAATTCAGTTCAAAGATATTACGACGGCTATTAAACAGCCGGAAATATTAAAAGAAATTCTCGATATGCTGGCCGCACATTTTAAATCGCAAAAAATCGATTATGTTATCGGTATCGAATCACGCGGTTTTATCTTTGGTACGGCATTAGCCTATTTATTGAATTGCGGTTTTGTTCCCGTTCGCAAACCGGGAAAATTGCCGGCCGATGTAATTTCACAAGAATATGCTTTAGAATACGGAACCGATAAAATCGAGATGCACAAAGATGCTTTGCACAAAGGTGATCGCGTTTTAATTGTTGATGATTTGCTGGCAACTGGCGGAACAGCCGCGGCGGCTGCAAAACTGATTGATCAAACCGGTGCCGAAATTATCGCTTTTACGTTTGTCATTGAATTAGCGGATTTGGGCGGCAGACAGCTTTTGGAAAACCACGCCGAAGTTTACTCGCTGATTAAATACTAAAAAATGGAACAAGGCCTGCCTTATATTTTTGACACCGTAACCACGACCGTAATCTTAGGTACTTTCCCGAGTATAAAGTCGCGCGGCGAGTGCTATTATAATCATCCGAAGAATCTTTTTTGGCCGATTATCGCCGAGTGCTTTAATAATGGAAATCCGCTTATTTCAGCAGATGAAAGGTATGCCTGCTTACTTAAACATCATCTCGGTTTATGGGACGTCGTCGCCTCTTGCGAATTTGAAAGCCGTTCGAGTTTGGACAGCAAAATCATACCGACCAGCATTATTTATAATGATTTTAACATATTGCGCCAGAATTGCCCGAAATTAAAACGCATCATTTTCAGCAGCAAAAATGCCGAAAAGTTTTTCAAAAAATATCTGCGGCAAAAAACTCTTTCTTCCGATTTGCATCGTTGGCTCGACAGCTTAGAAAAAGCAACTCTGCCATCCACCAGTCCGGCATACGCCGGTATGCCTGCCGCCGAAAAATTTCAACGTTGGAAAGATGCACTGCTTGATTTATAACAAATTACTTCTGCCGGCTTTCCAAAAATTCTTTATAGCGATCTAATCCGCAAGCCAAGGCTTTGTTGCTTTTCAGCATTTCATCTTTGTGCTTTTTATATAAAACCTGTATTTTTGCAGCCAACAAAAACGAATCGTCAATTTCCCAAAGATTTTCCCCCAAAAGCTTTCCGCCTTTATTTACTGATGTTTTATAACTGTTACACGTTGATTTGCCGTAATCATTCAACATTAAAAAGTTTATAAACTCTTCTTTTTTATCATCATTTTGCGGTATAGCTATTTGCAGATAACGTTTTTTAGTATCCGCCGCAACCAACGGGCAAGAATTAATAAAACTCTGATAAGCGTTGTTTATCATCGCCGCCGTGTATTTATCCTCAAAGGTTTGCACATTCGAAAACCCGATAATAACATCAAGAAGACCGTCTATACTTTGCAACCAAGAGCAAAGTTCTTTATCACCTTGAAATGCTATGCGCGCAAGTCCGTTTACAGAGTTTTGCAAGTCGGCATTAGCCGTATTGTCGGCAGTTATGTTATCAAAATTCTCTCGTTCTTTCAGAATTTTCGCTGTCAATTTTACTTTATCAAACACTTCGTCCTTAAAGCTTTGTTGTTTGATGTAACGCACAAGTGCCGAAGGCATAATCCCTTCATTAAAGACAAACCGACACCAATTTTCTGACATATCAAAGTTTTTCATGAGCATCTCCTGTTTCTAATATAATATAGAATTATTAAAATAAAAGTCAATATTTTAGATTTAACTTCTTTATAAAATTTCATTATTATATATTATTATTTTATTACATTTAATTAAAAATCTAAAAAATCTAAAAATAATTCTTGACAAGTAAATTTTTTTATGTCATGTTGCACTTAGCATAAGTTATATGAAAGGAGAAAAAATATGCAAAACTTAAACACATGTTCCGTAAAAGAACTTTTGGTACTGTACAGTGCCGTTTTACAAAGCTTAAAGGATAAAAAAATTATCCGCACCAATAATAATCCGGTCGGTGATTTGAGTGAGCAGGTGTTCTCAGCCGCTTTCAACTGGAAAAAAGAGCTCAACTCTCACAAAGGTTACGACTGTACGGATAGTAAAGGTAATAGAATTCAGATTAAAGGCCGTCAATCTGATGCCAATACGGTGCGCCTCAGTGCAATCAGAGACAGAGACTTCGACATTTTAGCGGTTGTCGTTTTTGGTTCGCATTTCAATATTCGGAAAGCCGTTTTGCTGCCAATCAGCAGCGTTATTCCGTTGTTCAAGCATCAGGATCTGACGAACTCCGAAATTATCAATCTTAATTTGAAAACGGTTGATAAACTTGCCGGCGCGCAAGATGTAACCGACATTGTTTCGGCAGCCTTCGATACTTTATAAGGAGTCATAAATGCAGCCAAATTTTTTAAACCGCAGCTGGTGGCGTAAAGCAACGCTTAAAAAGCTCCGCAGCGAACTTGCCAAAGGTGCAACCATTATGGATGCCGATAAAAACGGCAACATTGCTTGGTTCTATGCGTTGGCAAATTGTACCGCCACCGATGTTATCGAAGAATTAATCGCGCTCGGTGCCGATGTCAATTATATTGATACCGCGCAATGTTTCGCCTTAATGGTTGCCGCCGAGAGCAACCCGAACCATGAGATTATTGAGACTTTATGCCGCGCCGGTGCTCAAGTCCGCTATGAGGACGAAGACGGGCATACGGCGCTGAGTATGGCTGCCGCGCGCAATCGTAATCCGCATGTTTGCCAGGTATTAATCGACAGGGGCACCGAGCTTAACCAGTATGATTGTTTCGGGCAAACGCCTTTAATGCTGGCCGCCGCACTTAATAATTTTAAAGTTGTTGATACGTTAATCCGCTGTGGTGCCAAAACCGAACGTAAAGATGCAAAAGGTTACACGGCTTTGATGCACGCTGCTACCAATAGTACCGATGTTGCGGAAATATTAATCCGTTCCGGTACTGATATAAATGCTGCCGATAACAACGGCAAAACCGCACTTATAATTGCCGCTCGGGAAAATACCGACTCGCAAATGGTGCGCTTATTAATCGCCAACGGGGCATATATCGATGCACGCGACATCAATAATCGCAACGCCCTGTTCTACGCCGCCCGATTTAATAAAAACGTCGACGTTGCCGATGCCATATTGGGAAAATAAATTTGTATCCTACCCACAAAAAAAACGCCGAACATTCGGCGTTTTTTTATTGTTACAATGCACCGGTTAAAAACAGCTTATGGTATTTGTAAACCGAACCGTTCGGTGATGACCAACTGAAATCATCCGCCATGGCATTTTGCTGCATTTGCATCAGTGTTTCCGGTGCTGCATAGAAATAACGTAAAGCTTTAGCCAAAACATCTTCATAGGCATTCAGATTATTTTTCAGCTTTTGCGCCATCAAGTTTGTACCGTAAACACGCTCACCGCCGGCAAAGAATGCCTCAGTTCTGAAACCGTCGATACCGTCGTGAATCGTATCAACCAAACCGCCGGTTGAGGTGGCAATCGGCAACGAACCTTTCGCCATCGCCTCCATTTGTGTTAAGCCGCACGGCTCAAAATAGGACGGCATCATATAAAAATCGGCAGCCAATTGTACGGAATATGCAAACTCATCTTTATAGCCGCGAAATACAAAAATTCGCTTGGCATAATCACGGAAAATTTGTTTGGCCGTATCTTTTAAGGTCATCAAATCGCTGTACAAATCTTTATTACCCGCGCCACCCAAAATAAAAATCGGGAACTCGTCCGGTGAATTTTTGTATTTATCAATCATCTTTAAAATGGCATTGATGGCAACATCGTAGCCTTTTTGCTCGACCATACGACTGGTCATGCAAATAACCGGAATCTTGTCGGCATTAACTTCCAAATCGGAAATATCATCAAATTTGTATAAATCGATGAGCGGAATAATTTTATCTTTATAAGCCTCGTCTTTCGCCAAACGCGATAACAATTTGATACATTCTTTTTTGTTATGAAGTTTTACGTTAAGATTATTACCGTCGTAAAAACGAAAATCCGTGATTTGGAAATATTCGTTTATTTCTTTAATTTTTTTGGCATTCGGTGAGATAAGGCGTTTTTCATAACCGTTCACAATGCCGTAGAACGTACGATAATTTTTACGAATTTTCAAAATATCACGGAAATCGAATCCGAAACTTTTCTCGCTCGACACTTCTTCCATATAGTTCTTAGATACTGTTATAATACGATCCGCCAAGTGCATATTGGAGGCGGCCTGATTATATGTATCGCCGACAATTAAAGTATTTGTCGTCCGCGGATTACTGTTTTTCATGGCTTTGGCATTTTTTAGCACTAATGTCGCCAAATCTTCGTAAAGAGAATTGAGAATCCTTGAGGTATTTTTGTAATCCCAACCCTGATACCCCATGTGGTGTGCAATATGAATAATCGGAATATCTTTGATTTTTTCGGCCGTTTCATCCGTCATGCGTCCGGCATAAACCTTTGCCAACGTAAAGTACTTTGTAAGACCGGCGAGAGCACCGCTGTGCCAATCGTTTGCCAGTAAAATATTCGGCAGATTGATATGTTTATCCGGTTTTTGCGCCAATTCTTCAAGCAAGCAATAAACCGCCTTGGAAAAGAAAGCAAATTTTTCGACTTCATCGATTTCGTTTTCATTTAAAACATAGCAGCCGCCTTGTGCCGACGGATTATTAGCCGACGGATTAATACTGAAAAAGTGCAAATTGTGCAAAAGATAATATGTTACCCCGTTCAAAATGCCTTCATATACATCGACGGCAAATTCCCTTAATTTGTTTTGTTTTCCGGCAAATGCGACCTTAATTTTTTTAATTTTTTTGACCGGCATTGATTTACCTTCGGCGCCGGTATAGACGCCATCCGTCAGCTCGGCTTTTTTCTTACCGGTATTTCCCAAATACATCGGTGCCACAATGTGAATTTTGTGATTATCTTTGGCAAAAACCTGATTAAAATTTTCCGGCAGCTCGGAAGCAACCATCCCTAAACCGCCGCACTTCATAAAAGTTGCGGTTTCGGCGCTTATCATCCAAGCTTCAATAGCTTCTATCTGTGGCCAAAGTTTATTGCTCATACATTGTCTTTTAGCCGTATTCTGCATCTGATACAACAACTCATTATGCGGCACACCATAGACAATTGAAAATTTCTTTTTATTAAAACCTGTCGGTAAAAGTTGGAAATTTTTGCCCTGATTTGCGCCTATAACAGTTGTCATATCAAACCTTTCTGTATTTGAGATTTATTTTCTTCGTGCATTGTATATTAAATATTTATAACCTTCAACAGAAAACTACATCTTGACTTGTTAAAGATTAATTACTAAGTTCTATACTATATAGAAATATATCGTGAACTTTAAAGAGGATATTATGACAAACAAAAAAGATAATCATTCGGCTGAAAATGAAGAAATAAATGAAAATTCGCAAGCAGATACCGACAATATTGAGGCTCAAAACGAATCCGATGTTGTCAATTCGGAAGCACCGCAAGCGGCAGAGCCTGATACGGAGGCCTTAAAAGCAGAAAATGCCAAGCTGAAAGATGCTTTTCTGCGCGCCTATGCCGAAGCCGAAAACATCAAAAAAAGATGCCAACAGGAAATCGAAAAAAATTCTAAATTTGCCATATCATCTTTTGCCAAAGAATTGCTGAGTGTGGCCGACAACTTGCAACGTGCCATTGATTCCGTTGATGCGGAGCATCAGGAACAGTGCAAAAGTTTGCTCGACGGCATTATTATGACGCAAAAAGAATTGGTACATGTTTTTGATAAATTCGGTATCAAAAAAATCGAATGTCTGAACACTATTTTCGACCCTAATTTCGAACGTGTCGTTCAAGAACTTGAAGATCCGACAAAGCCTGCCGGTACCATTATAAACGAGCTGCAAACCGGATATACCCTTAACGACAGAATCCTGCGTGAAGCCATGGTTATTGTTACCAAGGGCGGTAAATAGACTTTCTTTCATCATTTCAAAAGGTTTGAATCGAGGATTCAAACCTTTTTCTTTACCTAAAATAATGTGGAATAAACTGTAAATATTTGTTTTATTCTGCAAAATATGCACTATAATTTTGCCTATGAAAATATTAAACAGATATATAGCCAAGCAGATTTTCGTCGGCTTTTTATTAGTATCTTTTTCATTGCTGGCCATGCTTTGGCTCACGCAATCATTGAAGTTTGTCGAAATGGTAACAAGACAAGGCTTACCTGTGTATCTGTTTGCCGAAATGACATCCTTATTAATGCCGCGTATTTTCAACGTACTGTCACCGATAGCTGCTTTTGTTGCCGTTTTATTCGTCTACAATCGTATGATTAATGATCGTGAACTGATCGCCATGCAATCTGCGGGTATCAGCCCGTGGAAAAGTGCTACTGCCGCATTTGTTATCGGCTTTATTCTTACTGTTTTTAACATCTATGTTATGAACTGGGGTATTCCGCAGGCCGAAAGAACTTTTCGCGATTTAGAATGGCGTATTAAAAATAATATGACACAAATGATGTTCCGCGAAGGTGAATTTACCTCTTTGAAAAACGGTATTACGGTTTTTATCGACAGACACGAAGATGACGGTTCCGTCTCCGGTATTTTTGTCAGCGATGAAAGTAAACCGGATAAAAAAATTACACTGACCGCCGAAAAAGGACGTCTTATTCAGGCTGAAAGCGGGCCGAGAATTTTGTTTATCAATGGTATCCGTCAGGAGATAGATAAAAAAACTTTCAAATTCAATTCGTTGTCTTTTACGCGCTATTCGGCTGAATTCAATACCACGAGAAGCTCTAAGAAAAAAGACCAAAGCGTCCGCGAAAAAAATATTTTTGAACTCTTAAATTCCAGAAATGATCCGACACTTTCCTTAAGCGACAGGCGTAAAAACGTTGTTGAAGGAAATCGTCGTCTTATCTATCCGTGGTACAATTTATTATATGCTTTATTTGCATGTGTCGGGCTTTTAATCAGCAACTTTAATCGCCGCGGACAAACACGCATTATTGCTTCCGAAGTTTTGTGTATGATTCTGGTATGCGCCGGCGATTTGGCTTTTACAAATTTAGCTAACCGCTCACTTTATATGTTACCGTTTTTATACTTAAATTTATTGGTACCTTTTTTTGTATGTCTTTATCTTTTGCTATTTTACAACCCGTTTTATTTTTACCATCAGACGGCGAAAAGGAAGTTAAAAAATGCGCATTAAGTTTGATAATTTGATAATCTGTTCGTCGCTGTTATTGGTTGCATTGCCGGCATACGCCGTCACCGAGGCCGGTGAAGTTCGACGCAAAGAAGAACATTCCCCGCACATGGAAATGTATGTGACGAATAATATTGCCAATTTGGATGTGGATGCGCCTCAACAAGCCGAAAACGAAGAAATTAAATTCAGCGCCGATGAACTGATTAATGACGATAAGGCCGGCACAATTACCGCAACGGGTGATGTCGAAATAGAATACAACGGTATGCGTCTTGTAACCGACAAACTTACTTATGATCAAAACAGCGAAACGATTACCGCTGACGGTAATGTTAAATTATATACATCCGACGGTTCGCTTATTATCAGTGACAAAGCCTCCTTGGCCGATAATTTATCTGTCGGCGAAATGCATAACATCAAAGTTTATCTTAAAGATAAATCTCTGGTCACGGCTAAATCTTTCCGCAGAAAAGGCAACCAAACCAAAACGTTAACTCATGCAACTTACACGGCCTGCGATTTTTGTGAAGGCATAAAACCTTTGTGGGAAGTTAATGCTCGTAAAATTCAGCACAATGAAAAATCACAAAATGTTCATTATAACGATGCCGTTTTGAAATTTAAGGGTATTCCGGCAATGTACACGCCGTTTTTATCGCATCCGGATCCGACCGTTAAACGTCGTTCGGGTTTACTGATGCCGACCGGCGGTCGTTCGAACTTCTTGGGTGCTTATTTTCAACCGCGCTATTTTTGGGCCGTTAATGACCAAACGAATGTGATATTTTCTCCTATTTTTTCCGACAAACACGAAACAATCTGGGGCGGTTCTTACAAACAATATTTTTACAGCGCCGAAACGTCGATGACCGGTGCTTTTATGAATGATAACGAAAAGCATAAACCTGATCACCGCGGTTACCTCTTTGCCAAAGGTCGCTATGATATAAATAATGATTGGCGCATGAAATATGATTTAAAATATGTTTCCGATTATATATTCTTAAAAGAGCTGAGTTTGCCATACCATGACGATGCCTGGCTGACTTCCAAAATTTCGTTTGAGCGCTTCAGCGGGCGCGATTACATTTCTGCCGAGGCATACTATTACAAAATGCTGAGTTACGATTTACATCGACGCAACGTTGCCCATTACAAAGCACTGGACAGCCGTAAACCTATCGTTGCACCTCTATTGTACGGAGAATTCTATTCCGATCCGAGTTCCATAGGTTCATATTTCAAAACCGAATTGGGAACCGCCTCCATATACCGCCAAAACGGTATGGAAAGTCAAAGATTAACCGCCATTAATTCATGGGTATTGCCGACAACCACCTCCTTTGGTGAAAAATATCGTTTCGTCGCTTCGGTAAAATCGGATGCTTACCATGTTAACAAATATGCTCTTACCGATAATAAGGAATACGACGGCACCACAGGTCGTATTTTTCCGCAGGTCGGCGTTGAGTGGCGTCTGCCGTTTGTGCGTGCCACAGAAGATTCACGGCAGATTATCGAACCGGTTATCGTCGGTGTGGTTGCGCCTGACGGCGGTAATAAAATAAATAAAATTCCGAACGAAGACAGTGAAGATGTTTATTATGATGATACCAACGTTTTGGACTTAGACCGATTTGCCGGTTATGACCGGAATGATACCGGCAGCCGTATCAGCTATGGTCTGCGTTGGAATTCATACGGCGATTTGTTTGGTCGTACTTCGGCCTTTGTTGCGCAGACTTTTGAGCGTAATGCCAATTCGGATTTCGTAAAAGCATTGGATATCGAAGATAAAAGTCACTTGAGTGATGTAGTCGGTCGTATTAACGCCCAACCGAATCGTTATTTGGATTTAAACTATCGTTTTCGTTTGGATAAAAAAGACTTCAGTGCCAAATACAGTGAATTGGGTGCCGGCGTCGGTCCTTCGTTCTTACGCGGTTATGTTTCGTACATATTTTTGCAAGGTAATACGCACTATAATGACTTATATTCCGAACGAAAAGAAATATATACTTCCATAAGTACCGCTTTATCGCAAAATTGGTCATTAAGCGTCTATAACTTGCGTGATTTGACATCTAAAAGACATGGTAATCTCGAACACGGCGGCAATATCATCTATGATGATGAATGTTTCAGCTGGGTTACGACTGTTCGCAAATACAACAGCAGTAACCCTAATTTGGAAAACGATTACGAATTTACAACAACATTTTATTTGAAAACTATCGGTAGTTTCGGTTCTTAATTTTATAAGGAGACGGTATGAAAAAATTTAATATTTTACTGGTTACGGCTATTTTATTATCTGTGCCGGCATACGCAGAAAACATGGATGCGCAACAATTGGATACTTCTTCTCGTATATCTCAACCAAACAGCAATTCCATTATGTTTCGCCGTAATGCCGAACAATATCGTCAACTCAGCGATGAAGAAAGACAAGAAATCCAAGAGCAACGCGAGATGGCTCGCCGTCAGGCCGAAGCATATCGCAAACAGCAGGAAGAATATGCGCGTCGTCAGGCAGAAATGCAAGCTATGGAAGAGGAAGAGCGCCGACGGGCCGAAGCCTTAAAGCCTATTACTTTGTATGAAAACAAACTCAAAATCTATGCCCTCGTCAACGGCGAATTAATTACCAGTACCGATATGCAAAGCCGTATTAACGCCTTTATTTTAACAACCGGCATTCCTTACAATGACAAAACAAAAGGAATGATTACCTCTAAAGTTTTGCAAGGTGCCATTGATGAAAAACTTAAGATTCAGGAAGCGCAAAAAAACAATATTCGCGTTTCGCAAAAAGAGCTGAATTCTGCCATTCGTGAATTTGAAAAAAGTAACGGAATGCCTGTCGGCGGTCTAAAAGATATTCTGGCCGAGGCTAAAGTCAGCTTGAAAGTTTGGTCGACTCAAATCCAATCCGATTTAGCATGGAAAAAACTCATTACCTCAAAAGCATATAACAAAGTTCGTGTCAGTGAAAGCGAAATCAAACGCGCTTTTGATGATATTAAAAAAGATATGAAAACCAAAAAATATATGCTTTCCGAAATTGTCATCAATAAAAAAGACGCTAAAGATATCCGTCAATTATCCGAGGTTTTGCGTCAAGATCCGCGTTTTGAACTTTATGCCATGCAGTTTTCTCAAAGTCCGAGTGCCGCCAACGGCGGTCGCTTAGGCTGGGTTATTAAAGGTAAATTACCGAAGACTTTGGAGGATGCCGTCTTAAAACTTAAGGAAGGAGGTGTCTCCGATCCGATTGCTTACGGTAACGATTACTATATTTATAAGCTCGAAAAAATTTTTAATCCGGAAACAGATGCCAAAAATCTGCCAACCCGAAACGAGGTGATCAGTTTTCTGGAAAATAAGAAACTGGAAGAATTTTCAAATAAATATATGAAAGATTTACGCAGCCGCGCTCTTATAGAAAAGAAAATATAATGCAAGAATTGTTATCTTTAAAAGAAACGGTCGATAAGTACGGGCTCTTGGCGAAAAAATCGCTCGGACAAAATTTTTTATTAGATATGAATATTACCAATAAAATTATCCGGCTCTCTTTAGAGGCTCAGCAAAAAAAGGATTTTCAAAATGAGTGCGTGTTTGAAATCGGTCCGGGGCCCGGCGGCTTAACCCGTGCCATATTAAACGCGAATCCGTACGAACTGACGGTTATCGAAATGGATAGCCGCTGCATTCAAATCATGAATGAAATAAAAGAGGTTGTCGGTAATCAACTGCAAATTATCGAAGGTGATGCCCTTAAATTCGATTTTACGATTTCAAAAAATATGCCTAAAAATATTGTCAGCAATTTGCCGTACAATATTTCCGTACCGCTCTTAATTTCGTGGTTAAAAAATATGGCTCAATACAGCAGTCTGACTCTGATGTTCCAAAAAGAAGTTGCCGAACGCATTACGGCTGATATCGGCACTAAAGATTACGGACGTTTATCGGTGTTGGCTCAGTTAACCTGCAACATTAAAACCTTGTTTAATCTAAGTCCGACATGCTTTGTGCCGGCGCCGAAAATTTGGTCAACCGTTTTATTATTTCAGCCGCTTACCGAAATTCCGTCGGCCGCAATTTTAACTAAAGTCGAAAAGCTGACGACATTGGCTTTCGGACAACGCCGCAAAATGATTCGTCAAAGTCTGAAGTCTGTTCCGAATTTGGCGGATATTTGTGAAAAACTTGATATCGACTTAACAAGCCGTGCCGAAAATTTAACACCTCAACAATATTTACAACTGGCGAAGAACATCTAACTTTTTCGTTTAGCAGACAAAAGCGGTAACAGTAAAATTGTGCCGCCGATCAGCAAAATTCCCAATACCGGTTCGTACATCAATCCCCATGTTTTAACGACAGCCGTATTGGCCAATAAAGTAATGCTTGAAACCAAACGCATAAATGTATTATTAAACGAAGCCATCATTGAGCGGTTGCCCAATTCGGTATGTTCTTGCAAATGCGAAACAACACCGACGTTAAAACTGAGTTGTAAGGCAATTCCCAAACAAATAAATATCAACAACGGCATAATTGCAACAAACAAGCTGTGTTTTATAACGATATATATCAGTAAAAACGACAGCATATTGATTGTATAGCAAATCAGTCCCAGATCTTTCATACTTATACGTTCAATAATTTTATATGTATATCCGCCGGCAATGGCTCTGGTTATATGGTTGATAAAATAAATACCGCCGAAAAACAGAACCGGCACATTTCCCAGATGCATCAACGGTTGAAACGTATTCAATAATAAAAACGTGACGGCCGTAAATATACCGGATATAATGATATAGAATTTTAAATCTGAATTTTTTAACAAAACCAACAAACGCAAAAAGCAGGTAAAAGTTTTATAGGCTCTTTTTTCGGTATAGTCTTCTTTGCTCACAGGCTTAATGAAACACAACAAAATTATACCGAGAGTTACAACAATCAGCTGAACAATAAGAACCACCTGAACGCCGATTTGTTTAAAAATCAATGCGCCCAATAATGCAGATACGGCTGAACCGATTGACGCCGCGGCATTAAACCATGAATACTTACCAAGATTAGAAGCTTGCTCTTTATTTTCGCATAAATACTGATATATATAGCCCTCAGCCGTACTTTGAAATAAGCTTTTATAAAACGCATAGCATAATTCGCCGATTAAAATAGTCCAATATCCGCCAAAGCACAGCCACAACGCATAGCGCATAAACAACATCAGATACGAAAAAAGTAAAATCGTTTTTTTAGAAAAATAATCAGCCAAGTATCCGCAAGGAAGTCCCAATATCAATTCGGTCACCCCGACAATTCCCTGAAAAAAGAAAAAATCTGCGGCATCCAAACCGTTTTGTATATAAAAAAGCAGCATAACCGGAAGTAAATATGACTGTGATTTTAAGAACACGGTTATGTTCAGTAAGGTCAGATTTGTCAGTTTCATAATTTATCTCTTAAAAAATGCGGATAAAGAAAGTTAACCATAATCCGACTAAAAACACAATCATAAAAATAATAAAAACGCGACTGTCCTGATCATAAATTTTCGGTTCATGTACGCAGGGACCGTATATATTCTCCCCCTCGTCACCTTCGGCGCTGAGCAACCAATACAAATATGACATATATGCCAATGTCACAAACACCGCCATAATTTCGTTAATCAATCCGAATTCGCTGTTAAGCAACAGCATCAATCCACACCCTGCAATCGGTGCCGCCCACCAACCGGATTGTCCCAAATCATGCAGGCGGCGTACGCTTATTGTCGTGGCCGGTGCTAAAAAATACAAAGCAAAGATTTCGAAAACAATCTGAGAGGCGTTAAAAATAAAACCTACCAAAGCAGCCAGCAAAAAAATGAACAGGCTGACAGTTTGAAAAGCCCAGAATTCATAACGTGTAGTGCGTCCGCTGATATCAAAAAAACGACGCAAAGCTTCATTCCAGCAATCAAAAATACTTTTCATATTTTCGTCTTGAAGTCGGGTATTTAATTGTTCGTTTTGCTCTGCAGACATCATTTATAACTCTGTAAAAAAAACAAGGCACTTTCATTTAGTGAAAGTGCCTTGCGATCCAAAAGATTATTTATTGAGCTGTGCTTGAACTTCAGCTGCAAAATCTTCTTCTTTCTTTTGTAAGCCGTCACCGAGCTTAAAGAAAACATAGTCGGTTAATTTGATATCGGCACCGCAATCTTTAGCGGCTTCGGCGATAACATCCTTAACTTTCTTATCCGGATCCATGATGAAGTTTTGCTCGAGTAAAACAACTTCTTCATAGAATTTACGAATACGACCTTCAACCATTTTTTCAATGATGTTAGCCGGTTTACCCGAAGCGGCAGCTTGTTCGGCAAAAATGCTCTTTTCATGTTCAACAGCAGCCGGATCAACACCTTCAATGTTCAAAGAAATCGGTTGAGCGGCAGCAATGTGCATAGCAATATGTTTGCCCAAATCAGCTAATTTAGCTTTATCGGCAGCAGATTCCAAAGCAACCAAAACGCCGATTTTACCTAAACCCGGACGAGCGGCATTGTGAACATAAGAGCAAACCAACCCATTGTTAACGCTAACAACTTTAGCACGACGTAAGTTCATATTTTCACCGATTCTGGCAATCATATCCGTTAAGCGTTCACCAAATGTTTTACCACTGGCAGCATCTTGAGCATTTTTCATAGCTTCAACATCGCCGTTGCAAGATAAAGCAACTTTAGCGGCATCTTCAACATAAGCTTGGAAAATATCGTTTTTAGCAACGAAGTCTGTTTCAGAGTTAACTTCGACAGCAGCACCTTTATTGCCGTCAACAAATACGGAAACCAAACCTTCAGCGGCGATACGGCTGGATTTTTTAGCGGCCGAGGCCAAACCTTTTTTGCGTAACCAGTCAACAGCCTCTTCCATATTTCCGTTAGATTCAACCAATGCTTTTTTACAATCGAGCATACCGGCACCGGTACTTTCTCTTAATTCTTTTACCATAGCGGCTGTAATTTCTGCCATTTTATTAATTCCTTTTGTTAAAAACTTTTCTATATTATCAAATTTTTCATAATGCGGCGCGGTACTAAAAAGCCACCGCGCCTTTTCAATTCATACTGCTGAATTATTCAGCTTCTGCAGCCTTAGCGGCTTTGGTTTTGCGCGAAGCTCTTTTCTTCGGAGCTGCTTCTTCAGCAGCCGGAGCAGCAGCTTCTACATCAGCAACTTCCAAACCTTTAGCTGCGATTTCAGCTTGAACACCGTCCAAGATAGCGCCTGATACCAATTCGCAATAAAATTGAATTGCGCGAATAGCATCGTCATTACCCGGAACCGGAAAGTCAACATCATTCGGATTAGCATTGGTATCGATAATACCGATAACAGGTATACCCAATTTTTTAGCTTCTTTAATAGCCAAAGCTTCTTTCGGGGTATCGATAACGAACAACATATCCGGTTGACCGCCCATTTCTTTAATACCGTCTAAAGTGGTAGCCAATTTTTCACGTTCTTTTTTCAGGTTTAAGATTTCTTTTTTCGTATAACCTTCATAAGCGTTATTAGCTTCCATTTCGTTTAATTTGTTTAAACGGGAAATTGATTTGTAAACGGTTTTCCAGTTTGTCAACATACCGCCTAACCAGCGATAGTTTACATAGTATTGACCGCATCTTGTTGCGTTTTCTTTTACAATGTCCTGAGCTTGTCTTTTGGTAGCAACAAACAAAACTTTACCGCCTTGAGCAGCAACTTCGCGAACGGCGTTCAACGCATTGTAGAACATCGGGTAAGTTTTCTGTAAGTCGATAATGTGAACATTGTCTTTTTTGCCGTAAATATACGGAGCCATTTGCGGATTCCAACGACGAGCGTGGTGTCCAAAGTGTACGCCGGCTTCAACCATCTGGCGTAATGTAAATGTAGGAATTGTCATATTTATTTATCCTTTATTTTCCGGTTAAACCTCCGCAGATTCCAGCCTTTCGGCACCGGAGCGAAGCAGCTTGTTAAAGCCTTCCGCCTATCTGCGTGTGTATTGTTATAAAGCCGCACCATTGCGACTTCGGGGTATTTTTAGCATAACCCCGTAAAATTGCA
This sequence comes from uncultured Alphaproteobacteria bacterium, assembly GCA_947167235.1. Taxonomy (GTDB): domain Bacteria; phylum Pseudomonadota; class Alphaproteobacteria; order RF32; family CAG-239; genus RUG410. The sequence continues at coordinate 26,878 of CAMVHF010000005.1, read as the reverse complement.
AGCATTTTTTTACTTTTTTTTTAAAATATTCACGACTTTTATCGTCATAAATTTAATTCAGAAAAACGCCGCTTTACCGGCGGCGTTTTGTGTGCATTATATATCCGTTATTATTCTTCGGTATTCTGTGCTTCCTGCATTTGTTTCATCTGCTCGGCGCGGGCTTTTTCCATAACTTGTTTTTCAGCTATCATTTTTTGGAAATTAAGCTCGATAGGTTCACCGATTTTTTGAGTTCCTTTATAGATACCCATTCCGTTAAATTGGAAAACCGTGACCGAATTATCTTTGGTAATATCGATGTATTCCTTCAAGGAATCCAACATTGAAGGTTTTTGACATTCTTCAATTGTATCAGCCAAAGGATTATTGACGCATTGTTTACGTTCCGGAAAAATTCCGAACAAATTATTAACCGAAACTTTGACATCCCCGAATAAATAACCGTTCTTTTTCTTAATATCAAAATGAGCCGAGATGGCACCACTCGGGAATTTGAGCTTGGCATCAAAAACCGCAGAGGTCTTTTCCAAAACTTCATCCAATATTTTAGCCATCTTGTTTTCATATTCTTCGTTTAACTTTGTCGAAGCCGCCATATCATCTTTCATCAATGCGGTCAGTCTTTCCTGTTGTTTTTTCTGAAGTTCGCCAAGTTCGGCAATACTTTCGGCAGGCATATTTTTCATTTTATAGACCATTCCGAAAGACTGCAATTGCTTAGATTTTTCCACCTGATCACCGGTAAAAGCCACATTACTCAGCAAAAAGCTTCCCGAAGCATCATACGTCTTTGAAGCGGCCTTAAAATCAACATTATTTTTATTTTCAAAATCACCGGCAACTCCCATTCCCAAGAAACTTATATCAGTTTTAATTCCTTTACCGACAGAACGTGATTTGGAACGATCTAAAAACATAAAATTCCGAACAACATTGGCATAGTCAAAATTATCGTCAGCCGAGACCTTGAAATCCATTTCCATTGCCGACTGGAAACTCTTAATCTGCATTGAAAAGAACGGCAAAGCCATATTGAGCGAATCTAACTTACTGTCCAGTCTGTATTTGATCAAATCCTTATCACGAGCGATTTTTTGATTGTAGGTCAGTTCTTTCAAATTACCGAGTTCGCTTTTCAAACCGGTTGTCGCATCTTTTTGCGTATAAACCGCATCGGCTATATGGAACTGATCCGAGCTGATTAAGCCGAGTTCCGGCACAATTGTTTTTTCTTCTTTGAAAGTTTTAATCTCAAAATTTTTGAAAAAAGATAAATTGGTCAAATTATACACTTGAGCACTCAGAGTTTCCGGTGACGTATTGACCATTTTATATTGCTCCATACCGTAAAAGTCTTCTATTTTTTTACAATCCGGCGTTGTTTCCGGAATAACGGTTATTTCGGTTTTGGTCTCAAAACGAGGCTGTTCATCCGGTTTTGACGGCGGAATATACTGCGAAATTTCTTCTTCGATTTTTGTTTCGGGATAACGGATCTTACAACTTGTCCCCGTGATATTAACTTCTACCGGCGCCCCATATAAAAGCGATAACGTTTCAGCCAATTTTTCATTATTTTCGGCCCAAGACACCTGACTTGATGCTAAAAATGCACATCCGCACACAACTGCTAATCTTGATATCTTCATAATCTGTATTCCTCATAACGAATTATTCAATACTTAAAGTATACGCATTTCTTTTGAACTCGCAACAGTTTTTTTATTGTTTATGAATCGGGATTTTTTATTGTATTTTCCGTGCTTATGATGTATTTTACAAACAATTTTTGAGATTTGGGGATGCTTATGACAGATTTATTTGAATCGTCCGAAAACAATTCATCAACTGCCGGAAGTACCGAGTATTCGGCGCGCGATATCGAAGTTCTTGAGGGCTTGGAACCGGTGCGTCATCGACCGGGAATGTACATTGGCGGCACCGATATTCAGGCGATGCACCATTTGGTTGCCGAGATTTTGGATAACTCCATGGATGAAGCCGTTGCCGGCTATGCCAACCATATTGATGTGACACTAAATGCCGACGGCACGGTTACAATTACCGATAACGGTCGCGGTATTCCGATTGACGAGCATCCGAAATATCCTGGAGTTTCCGCGCTTGAAGTGATTTTAACCACGCTCCATTCGGGCGGTAAATTCGGCGGCAATGCTTATAAAGTTTCCGGCGGTCTGCACGGTGTCGGTCTATCCGTTGTTAATGCTTTGGCCGAAAAATTAACCGTGGAAGTCGCACGCGAAAAAAAGCTCTATCGACAAGAATATTCCAAAGGCAAACCGTTAACCAAGCTCGAATTTATCGGTAACTGTCCGAACCGTCGCGGCACTTCGATTACTTTTAAGCCGGATGCCGAGATTTTTGAAGGTAATAATACGTTTATCCCGAACCGAATTTATCGTATGGCTCGTTCAAAAGCTTTCCTTTTCAAAGGCGTTAAAATAAACTGGCTGTGTGCACCGGAACTGATTACCGAAGGTGATACCACACCTTTAAGCGCCGAATTAAACTTCCCGAACGGCCTGGCTGATTTCTTGAGTCTGCAAATCGGCGAACGCAGTACTATTAATCGTGCGGCCTTTACCGGCGAATCGGAATTGGCCAACAACGAAGGCCGTGTCGAATGGGCCATCACTTGGCCATTGGATGAAAACGGATTTTCATACTCTTACTGTAATACGGTCATTACACCGGCCGGCGGTACACATGAAGCCGGTTTTCGCTCGGCCTTATTGCGCGGCTTAAAAGAATACGGCGACATGGCCGGTTATAAAAAAATCTCTGCCGCTACCGCCGAAGATTTGTTAAGCGATGCCTGCTTAATGCTTTCGGTATTTATCACCGATCCGCAATTTCAAGGCCAGACCAAAGATAAACTGACCTCGACAAAAGCCACGCGTTTGGTTGAAACCGCTGTCAAAGATTCTTTTGATCACTGGCTTTCTTCTGATGTCGAAAATGCCAAAGCTCTGCTTGAATATGTTATTGATCGCGCCGATGCCCGCAAAAAGAAAAAAGAAGAAAAAGTGCAAAATCGTAAAGCCCCGACCAAAAGATTGCGTTTACCGGGTAAACTTGCCGATTGTTCGCAGGCAGCCGCCGAAGATACCGAAATTTTTATCGTCGAGGGTGATTCCGCAGGAGGATCGGCTAAACAAGGACGCGACAGAGTGACGCAGGCGATTTTGCCGTTGCGCGGTAAAATCTTAAATGTTGCCAGTGCTTCGGTCGAGCGCATTACCCAAAACCAAGAAATCAAAGATATGATCGAGGCTCTCGGTTGCGGTGTTAAAGACGATTATAAAGAAGATAATCTGCGCTATGAAAAAATCATTATCATGACCGATGCCGATGTCGACGGTGCACACATCACTTCGCTGTTGATGACCTTTTTCTATCAGCACATGCCGAAATTAATCGAAAACGGTCACCTGTATATAGCCACCCCGCCTTTGTATAAAATCGTTGCCGGCGGCAAAAATTATTACGCCTTGGATGACGAAGAAAAAGATAAAATTCTGGCTAAAGTCGTAAAAGGTAACATCAAGCCGGATATCAGCCGCTTTAAAGGTTTGGGCGAAATGAGTCCGACACAACTTAGAGAAACCACGATGGATAAAAATAATCGGGTTCTGCTGCGGGTTGTTATACCGAATACATCTACCGATGAGGGACGCGCCGAAGACTTTGAAACACGTCGTCAGGTTGAACGCCTGATGGGTAAAGATCCGGAACCGCGTTTCCGCTTTATAATCGAACGCGCCAAATTTGTAGATAATCTGGATATTTAAGGAATAGCTATGATATGGGGGCTCAAAACCGAAGCTGCTTTCGACGTATGGTCTGTCGAGCATTTGGTTATGGGTGTTTCCGTCGGTTGGTTTTCGATGTATTTGGCAACCAAAATAATCGGCGATGAAAAAATTTCCGATAAATTAAAATTGCGTATCAGTTTTATCATTACGCTTTTGATCGCCTATATGTGGGAAACGCTTGAACACTATCTCGAAGTCGGTCTGGCGGGACATGCCGTTGAATATTGGCTGCAGGGAGTTGAGCACTGGTCAAACCGTTTGATTTTTGATAACCTTATGGTGATGAGCGGTTGGTGGATATATCAACAACAAAATAAAATGGTTTGGTTTGCCCGCGTATTTTCGGTGATTTGGTTGTTTGTGCACATTGTCATTTTCCCGCACAGTATGTATTTGCACCAATTCTTTTAGTTGACAAAAATTCGCTGCTATGTTATCTTAGACACAATTTCCAAGTATTATGAAAACTATTTGTGTTGACAATAATTATTAACTTTAAAAACAAAAATCGTATGACACTTTCGTATTATTCATCAACCACAAAGGCTCTTTTAATAGGGCTCGGTTCGGCTTTTACATCTTTTGCAATTTTCGGCGCCATTCTTCTCTATGCCGATAAGTTACCGCAAAATCCGGGAATTGCAGGAATGATTTTATCCACCGCATTGGCTTGGATTGGCGTTATGTTCCTGCACAAAGCCACATTCGGTCGTCAGTATTGAAAAATATCACTGTGTTTATAAAACAAAATCTCGGATATCAAATCCGAGATTTTGTTTTTTACCTGATTTTTATTAATCCATTTCAGCCAGACGCTCGGCTTGATCTTCGGTAACCAAAGCATCAATGATTTCATCTAATGCCTCACCGGAAACAACTTCATCCAACTTATACAATGTTAAGTTAATACGATGGTCGGTAACTCGGCCTTGCGGATAATTGTAGGTACGAATACGCTCACTTCTGTCTCCGCTGCCGACTTGCAATTTACGGCGTTCGGAGTAACTGGCATCAATTGCCGCTTTTTGGCTGTCATACAACTTAGCGCGCAAGTGATTCATCGCTTTTTCTTTGTTTTTGAATTGCGAACGGTCGTCTTGGCACTGAACGACAATGCCGGTCGGAATATGGGTAATACGAACCGCTGATTCCGTACGGTTAACGTGTTGACCGCCGGCACCCGACGCACGATAGACATCAATTTTCAGATCAGCCGGATTGATATACATATCGACTTCTTCTATTTCCGGCAAAACGGCAACTGTTGCCGCCGAGGTATGAACACGACCTTGAGATTCGGTAATCGGCACGCGCTGAACACGATGTGCACCGGATTCAAATTTTAATTTGGCAAACACATCTTTACCGGTAATTTTGGCACTGGCCTCTTTGTAACCGCCCAAACCGTTTTCATTGGCATCCAGCACCTCAAAACGCCAACCTTGTTTTTGAGCATAACGTTGATACATTTCAAATAAAACCGTAGCAAACAAAGCTGCTTCATCACCGCCGGTACCGGCACGCACTTCCAAAATGGCGTTCTTTTCATCATCGGCATCTTTCGGAAGCAACAATACTTTGATTTTTTTTTCCAGTTCCGGTAATTTTTCCTTAGCTTCATAATATTCGGCTTCGGCCATATCGCGCATTTCTTTATCTAATGACGAATCGTTCATCATTGCTTCGTCATCACGCATAACCTGCAATTCATGATTATAATTCTGAATAGCGGCCACAACCGGTTCCAAAACCGCAAGTTCCTTATTTAATTTAACCAACTCATCGGAAGAAGATGTCGATGTCAAAAGCGCCTGCACTTCTTCATAACGATTAACGACATTGGCAAGTTTTTCTTCGAAATTCATCTTATATTTCCTTAATCAAATCAGCTAAAGCAACCGTCTTTTGTTCACCGCTGTCCAAATCTTTAACCGTCACGACATTATTGGCAACTTCATCCGAACCTAAAATCACGGCTTTTATCGCATTAACTTTATTGGCTTTAATCATACGTTTTTTCATATTACCGCTGTAACTTTGTTCTACCGAGAATCCGGCCAAGCGTAACTTATAGGCGATTTCCATCGCTTTATCGTTGGTATCTTCGCCTACCGGAATAACGGCAATCGGACGCGGCAATTCAACATCCTGATCCAACAGCATGGCTAAACGCTCAACGCCGCAAGCCCAACCGATACCGGCAACATCGCCACCGCCCATTTGTCCGACCAAACCGTTGTAACGACCGCCGGCCAAAACCGTGCCTTGCGCACCGAGCTTATCGGTTGTCAATTCAAAAACCGTATGCGAATAATAATCCAAACCGCGCACCAGACGATTATTGATACGGTATTTAATACCCAAATTATCCAAACCGCGTAAAACATCGGCAAAGAATTTCTTTGATTCATCATTTAAGCTGTCGGCATAAAGCGGTGCATTTTCAACCACAACTTTATCGCAATCTTCTTTCGAATCCAGAACACGCAACGGATTTTTATCCAAGCGATTTTTACTGTCTTCGGAAAGTTCATCATAATGTTCTTTTAAATAAGCCACCAACTTTGTACGATAGGCATCACGACTTTCGGCATCACCGAGCGAGTTGATTTCAACCGTAACCTGACCTGTTAACCCGAGTTTTTCCAAAAACTCGTACGCCATGGCGATAACTTCGATATCGGCTTGCGGCGTTTCAACACCCAAAAGTTCGACACCGAATTGCGTAAACTGGCGCTGACGTCCTTTTTGCGGACGCTCATAACGAAACATCGGACCGGCATAATAAAATTTGACCGGCAGATTTTGCTGCATTCCGTTAGAAACAAAAGCGCGCACAACACCGGCCGTTCCTTCCGGACGCAAAGTCAGACTTTCGCCGCCTTTATCTTCAAAACAATACATTTCTTTGGTAACAATATCTGATGTATCACCCAAATTACGGGCAAACACTTCGGTAAATTCAAAAATCGGCGTTTCGATTTCTTCGAATCCGTATTTTTCAACCACCGCCGAACCGGTTGCCACAACTTTTTTCATTTTTCTTTTGGCAGCACCATACAAATCATAAGTGCCGCGCACATTCTGAACTTTTGCCATTTCTTTACCTAATCTTGTTTTAAGAATTCATCTAAATTTACATTGGTATGCTTCAGTGAAGATACCACTTTGGCTTTTTTACCGTCTATATAAAATTCGGCATTATAGTAACGCCCGACAGAAATAATCATATTATCACCGGCCGGAACGGTATATTCAAATCCTTTATGATAAATACCGCTTAACAACACATTTTCACCCTGTTTAAGTTCAACCCAAGAAGGACCGGTTAAAACAAAGCGCACACGACCGGCACTTTCTTCTTTTGCAACGGGAGTTTCCTCCTCGGCAACCGTATTTTCATCGGTCACCGTTTCGACAGTTTCTGTTTCCGGCGCTGCATTTTCCTGATTTTCTTCTTGCAAAACAATATCTTCTTCCGGAGCACTGCCTTCAGTCGCTGATTGAACTTCATCAATAATTTCAGGTTCCGGCACAACATCGGAAGTCGACGTTTGGATATCTGTTTCCGGCAAAATCGGCAGTTGCAGCGGCCAATATGTCCATACCGTTACCAAAGCAATAAGTCCGACAACACCTAAAAACAAATGTCGAAACTTAGGAACGGACGGTTCTATATGTGAAATATTCTCATCGTCATCATCCGTATCACCGGTTACCGTTTTGCGGTATGAAGATACGATGCGATCACTGTTTAATCCCAAATAATCGGAATAACTGCGCACAAATCCGAGGGCATAAGGCATCGGCGGTAAATTGCCGACTTCCATTTTTTCAATAGCTTCGACATAAGCTTTGCGAATACAAAGTTCTTTTGAAGCATCACTTATGGTTTTACCTTGCTTAATGCGGGCGTTACGCAAGATTTCACCTACTGTTTGCACATCATTTTCTAAAGTATTTTCTTCCACTTTTAATCTCCTGCTGCGGCGCTTATAACATAAAAATTAATCAATTGCAATAGTGTGATCGTATGCATACGCTATCAGCTGCGAGCGTACACTTGTTTTTGAAGATTTAAGCAAGCTTTTCACATAATCTTCCACATCTTCGACATTCATACTGCCAAGCATTTTTTTAACGCCGGCATAAGAGGATCCCGAAACCGACAAATTGCGATATCCCAACCCGATCAGAGCCATTGCCTCCAGAGGATTACTGGCCATTTCACCGCATACCGAGCAATACACCTTATACTGATTGGATTTATCGACAATTAATTTCATCAATTTCAAAAACGGTGCCGATAAAACATCATAACGTTCGGATAAACGCGGATTACCTCTGTCACAGGCAAATATAAACTGATACAAATCGTTGGTACCGACCGAAACAAAATCAACATGCTGCAATATTTCATCAAGTTGGAACAGTATGGACGGCACCTCTATCATAATACCGACTTTAACGGATTTTGCTGTTTGATTTTGCCGCTGTTTTTCACGCTCGTATTCAAGCATCAAAGTTTCTTTGGCATCCAAAAATTCCTGCACGGTTGAAACCATCGGGAACATAACATTTAATTCTTTACCTTTGGCGGCACGCAGCATCGCCCGCATCTGCTGACGTAAAATCGCCCGCCTGTCCAAAGTCAGACGAATGGAACGCCAACCGATTGCCGGATTATCCTCTTTCATCTCGCCCCAATACGGCAAAAATTTATCCGAACCGACATCTAAGCTGCGGAAGATGATTTTTTTCTGTCCGACGGCATTCAACAAGCGTGCATACTGCTTTTCCTGCGTTTCAACATCCGGCATTTTATCGGACGACATAAACATAATCTCGGTTCGATACAACCCGATACCGTCACATTTTGTCGGCTTAATATAATCATAATCAACATCCAAGCCGTAGTTTAAGGCCAGATTAATTTTAACACCGTCTTTGGTTTTATTCGGGATCGTGCTTAATTCTTCCAAATCGGCCAAAACCTTTTTCAGCCCGACGGATTTTTTCTGATATTCGGCGATAATTTTTTCACTCGGATGAGTATAAACTTCCCCCGTGTGTCCGTTAATTGCAATAACTTCGCCGACTTTGATTTCTTTAAATATCCCGTGAACTTTGGCTATTACCGGAATATTTAAGGCTTTTGCCACAATAACGACGTGCATGGTCGGCGTACAATCTTCAATGATTAAGCCGCGAATTCTCTCGTAATTATAGTCCATTAAATCGGACGGTCCCATGGTTTGCGCAACAATTATCACGTCTTCATCCGGAGAAATTTGAATTTTATCTTCCTCGCCGCAAATGAAAGCGCGTAATTTGTCGGAGACATCTCTTAAATCATACAAACGTTCGCGCAAATAAGTGTCACTGGTTGCCGACAGCTTTTTCCACATATCTTCGTAAACATGCTCGACTGCCGCTTCGGCCGTATAGCCCTTATCAATATTGGCATTGATTTTTTTGAACCAACCTTTATCGGCCACAAACATCCGGTAGGCTTCCATAATTTCTGCCGAATTGCCGATATAATTGCTGGCTAAAGCAATTTTTTTATCCAAATAATCGATCATTCGCTGCCGACCTTCGGCCAGTTTGGATTTTTCCAAATCGATATTCTCGGCAAAGATATTGGCGATTTCACGATGCCGATGATGAACGACCGCCTTACCGACACCGTAGCTTTTAGTCAAACCGATACCATATAGTACATCGCGAACGGCAATACCTTTTTCATGAATAATGCGGTTGCGGTACTTGGTAAATTCCGGTGTTGATAATAAATCCGGCAGAGATAACGCCAAAGTTTCGGAAAATTCTATTTCCCCGTCCGAAAAGCCATCTAAATTATTTTTGATTAAAACAATAACGCCGATGGTATTATTTTGGCGCAAAATCGGCATGCTTAAGGATGATGTCGAATTGCCGATTTCGCACTCCGAATGTCTGAAAGCCGCACTGCGGCCGATGAAATCTTCATTAAAACGTAAGTTGGTTTTATAATTTTCGGCTCGATAAGCCAGCATTAATTCCAGATAATTTTCATCTACGGTTGAATACAACAAAACCGAATTCACTCCCGTTGTATCGGCAAAATCTTTTAGGATTTTCTCGAGTTTTTCGGACATTGATGTCTGTTTTGCAAGCTCGGCGCTGATGGTTCGCTGAATAGCAAGCGCTTCGCTCACAGCCGTAGATGTACGCATTTTTTTACACCCGTAAAATTTCTTGTTGCAACATTGTTTTACAGGTTTATACTATTTTTTGCATTATGTAAACTAAAAAAAGGAGAGTTAAATGGCAAATAATTACGCTCGCGGGCAAAAAGATAATCGCCCTTGGGGCACTTGGGAAGTCATTGATTGCGGCAACGGATTTTGCGTTAAACACATTGTTGTTAATCCGGGCGGGATTTTGTCGTTACAACTTCACCACTTCAGAGCCGAACATTGGATCATTGTCAACGGTAAAGCCACCGTTACTTTGGGCGAAAATATTCTTACAAAAAATGCCGGCGAATCCGTTTTTATTCCGATTGAAACCAAGCACCGAATCCAAAATACATCAGATGAGCCGATGGCTTTTATTGAAGTGCAGGTCGGCGAAAATCTTGATGAAAATGATATTGTGCGTTTTGAAGATAAATACGGTCGCGCTTAAATCTTGACAAAAAAATATTTTTTCGATATACTGGTTGCAGATGTAACAATTTGCGGAAGGGACGGCTATGTCTAAGTTTACTCAATATCTGAAGGCAACTGCAATTGCCATGCTTATTCCGTTTTCGGCCCATGCTCAGAAAAAGGCCTCTGCCAACAATACAAAAGCTCAAATGGCATCTTTGACAAAAGCAGCCGGTAAATACAATTTATGGGATAATCGCAAACCGACGGATTATGATGCAACCAAAGATTTTCTTAAATATCCGATTAAAATGAATTATACCGTCGATTCACTTATGTATGCCTACGATAAAATGCCGGAAGCCTACTATCAAGAAGGTATTGTCCTTAATTATGTTCGAGAATACCCGGAATTAGATAATCAAAATATACCAAGTACAATTGTCCACGAAGGATTGCATTTTATTCAAGCCGCAAAAGTTGCTTATCTTGAAAAACAACCTGAATATAAAGGACTAACCTTTCGTCAGGCATACGAAATAGAAATGTGCCGCGAAATTGCTTCTCACATCGGTGATAAATTAGCTGATGAATTGGCAAAAGGCAAATCCCTTGATATTATTGATATTGCACGGATCACAAATAAAGAAACTCAGCGTTTTCTCAATATGGAAGCCAGAGAGGTCTATTTGGATCAGTTTTACAATACGGCTTGCAATCATTTTAATCCGGATGCAACCGAAGAATCCGGAAAAGATTCGTTTATGAAAATAAAAGCCGCCATAATGTCACAGTATATTGTCGTCAATGGCGAAGTTAAATCTATCAATCTGCTCCCTTTACTGACAGATGCGAACTTTGACCTGATTAAACCTCAGGACAGCGCTATGAAAAAATATGCCGATGAAAAAGAAGGTATTAATGAATTACGCCGCAGCGGATATTATAAAGGGGGCGATATCAGTGACGGACAAAAGTTAAAAATCATGGCTAAAAGATATCGTATGCATATCAGCAAATGGGAAAAAGATGACTTGTTTTCCAAAAGCAGTCGTTCATCCAATCTTTCAATGGATGTCTCCGCATATTTCCCGCATATGAGTGCACAGCAATATGAGCAGACTCAAGCGCTTATTAATAAAATGGCTCAAAATGAAACTGCGGGAAAACATGATGAAAATCAGATTATGCTTAAAAAAATTATTGAAACAAAAGATACAAGTATGTTAAATACAAAAACACTGCCAAACAATATAAGGGAATAATTTGAAAGGATAAAGAAATGAAAATGCCCCATTACATTAAAACCGTTGCTCTGGCGTTGCTGATACCTTTCTCTGCCAATACTCCGGCACAAAATACATTAACCGGCAGTTCTAAGCAGAAAATAGCGCAACTGACTAAAAAAGCCAAAGGTTATAATTTGTGGGATAGCCGTAAACCAATAAATTATACGGTAACCAATGACAACATTTCTTATCCGGTAATGATCAACTACACAATAGACTCAATACAATATTCCGGCAAATTCAGTACCAGAGCAGAGTTTAAGGAGGCTATTACGCTCTATTATCTGCGCCGAAATCCGCAGGCATTTCATCAAAATATGCACGGCAGGTTAATCCACGAAGCCTTACACTTTATCCAAAGTGAAAAAATGAAATATTTGCGCTCGCGCCCGGAATATAAAGGCATTACCTTCGAACAAGCCTACGAATTGGAAATGTGGAAGGAAACCGCTTCTCATGTAGCCGCAAGTATTGCACTTCTTTCATCCGAAGATTCTATAGGGTTATCCGATATTACGCGTGTAACGAATCAGGCTGCACAACGTTATTTGGAAGGACAGACCGAAAATTCCGGTTACCATAATCAATTTTTCACTCAGGCGCTTAAAAACTATGATCCCGATGTTACACCTCAAGAAGGATATGAAACGTATATGCGGTGCAAAGCTGCCATCATGACACAATATGTTAACGTTAACGGTAAAATGAAATCCTTTAGTGTATTACCGTTGTTAACCGACACATGCTATAAACTTGCAAGAATTCCTAACCAGATGTTGAACAAATACAATGACAACCGACAAAAGATTGATCGACAAAGTCGTGATGGTGCGTATTTTTCTGAAATGACGGATTTTCGCAAATTTGATATTATGTCCAGACGCTATGACGGGCACCTGAGACAGGAAGAAAACAGTCCTTATCCGTATTCCTGCCGCTCAGATACCTTATCTACCGACGTTTCAGACTTCTTCCCGAAACTGCATCCGGCAAGCTATAATCAAGCAATGTATATGATTAAAGCTCTGGTTGATAATGAGGCAAACGGCAACCACCAAAAAAATCAGGAAATCTTGGCCACATTCATGCGCCGCAGAAACTATGCCGTTGAACCGGAATTTACTCGCGAAAGAATTTCGGGTGGCAGAGAATAATTTATCCTGTGCATAAATCTTGGCATAACTTCAGAATCTGCTTGAACTTTTTTAATAGTTAATGAATCCTTAACAAAAATGAAAAGGATTTAGTTATGCTTGAATTCGAAAATTTTGATTATGCAACCGCACAAACAGGTGATATTATGGTATCGGCTTTTCAAGAAAAGCTTGATGATACCGATGATAACCATGCTTTGTGGGGATATTGCTTGCGCATTGAAAATAATTCGGATCAGCGAATCCGTTTGTTGCAAAAAGATTTTTGTTTTACAAATGATAAAGGAATCCGCCAATACGATCTGTCTTTCGGTTTTAACGGTGAATTACCGGATTTGGAACCGGGAGAAGTTTTTGAATTTGAAGATACCGCTTTTATCGAAGGGAAAGCCGCCGTTTTATACGGTTCGTGTATTGCAGCTACCGATGACGGTTCGGAATTCAAAATCAAACTGCCGCTTATCCAATTAAGTTCTTTGAATAAAAACTCAGCGATTACCGATAATCAGGTACATTAAAAAAACTCCGGAATTCCGGAGTTTTTTTTAATTTAGAATGTTGTTATCGATTTATTATCCTTAACATACATATTCAAATATTTATAAGTATTCTTTTCCATGTGTTCATCAAAGGATTGGAACAACTTAACAACCATTTCGTTCCAGTGTTTTTCTTTATCTTCAATACTGGTATCAATCGGCATGGTCAATTCACGATAGGCTTCAACGGTTGTTTGAGCTGAAGCTTTGTTATCAATCACACGAAGCATAACTTTCAAGTTAGCATGATATTTTAAGCGATCTTTCAACAAAAGCTGCTCTGCCTTTTCTTCCTGTTCGGTAACGCTGGCATCCAAAATCACGAATTCTGCCGTACGGTTTGAGGCATAATCTGCGGCTTCCAGGCGCTCGGTTGCCCATGTTTTAGCTGTTTTTTCAATTGAAACAGGGAACAAATGTTCAACATTCGGTCTGGTAAAAGACGGTGAAAACTCGGACTTAACTTCAACCTTTTTAACCAATAATTCAATCGGTCTTTTATTGTCAAAATGCAGATCACTGTAACGTTCCGGTGCTGCCTGATTATTATTCATTGATGAACAGGCGCTCAAGCCGGCTAAAAACAAAACGGCTGAAAATATTTTTACTAAACTTTTCATAGATTTTACCCCAAAAGTTAACTCTTGGGGTAAAATGTACACGAGAATGATTAAGATATATTTAATATCAATTTTTTAACAATTCGCTTTTATCAAAAACGTAAGTCTGACCGCAGAAATTACAGGTCGCCGTAATCTTACCGTTTTCGACCATGTGGTTGATATCATCTTCTTTCATCGCACTTAAGGTATTCAAGAGTTTTTCACGACTGCAGCGACATCCGAAACTATATTCGTTTTCTTTAACCACACGGACCTGATGCTCATGGAATAAGCGGAATAAAACATCTTCAAGCGGCAAATCGGCATCAAAAATTTCTTCCGGCTTTAAACTGTCGGTTAAAATTTTATCTTCGTTCCACAATTCAGCTTGATTTTCTTTGGCAACCTCATTTTCCTTACCGCCGATGGTCGGCATTTTTTGAATCAGGATACCGGCCGATTTCCAACCGTCATCCGTTTTTTGAACATATAATTGCAAATGCGTATCGATTTGCTCGGAATATTTAAAATAGCGCAAAGCACATTCCGCCAGATTTTTACCTTGTAAATCAACAACGCCTTGATAGAGGTCTGTTTTTTTGCCTTGATCAATCGTAAAAATCAAGTTGCCGTGACCGAGCCAATGCGGTGTCGGCTCGATTTCGCCTTCGGTTTTGCGTAAGGCTTGGGCTGCCTCGATTTTTTGCGCATCATATTTGGCGCATGAACGAACTTTACCCGCCGATGTGACATCGGTTACCAAAACCGACAACGGTCCGTCACCTTGTATTTGTAAAGTAAATAAACCGTCAAATTTCATCAGGCTGGCCAACAGCACACCTAAAGCCGTATTTTCGGCCACCGCAGCGGCGATGTTATCCGGATACACCCAGTTGGCAAAAACCTCTTTTAAAACATTATCCATACGCACTACTCGACCGCGAAAGGCGTTGTTATCCAAATTAAAAGAAATACACTTATCGTTCATAATTTAAAAACCTCTTTATTCTAAAATTACAGTGAATTTAGTTTATAAAAAGGGAATTTTCAAGTGCAAAACATTAATAACGATGAGAATCCGTTGCAAACGACAGCATATAAACGCAAACCTCAGAAAAAAATCACCCCGCAGCGCTTAAAAAATATCGGGCTGTTTTATCTGAAACGTTTTGAATCGTCGGTTGAGAATCTGCGCAGTGTTTTGCAAAGACGCGTTAATGCTTATGCGCGTGAAAATCCCGACTTCAATAAAACCGAAGCTTATCAGTGGGTGGAAGACGTATTGGCCGAATTTGAACGTTTGCATTATCTTGATGATAATCGTTTTGCCGAAGTCAAAATACACTCTTATTTAAATGCCGGCAAACCGGCGCGCTATATTCAGCAAAAATTGCGCGAAAAAGGTATTGATGATCATAAAATATCCGCCATATTATCCGAGCAGGAATATAATCCGTTGGAAATGGCTTTAAAACTTGCTAAGCGCAAAAGAATCGGTCCGTATCGACCGCAAGAACAGCGCCGCGAATTTAAGCAAAAAGATATGGGAACTTTGGTGCGTGCGGGCTTTGATTATGATACCGTCTGCGAAGTTTTAGATTATTCTTCTGACGAATTGCCGCTCTGACCTATTTTCTTTCCGGCTGATAAACCGTATTGCCGGCTGTTACATAATTTTGCAGAACTTCTTCGCCGAGTTTTTGTTCAATATTGCCGTAGGCGATTATCCCGCGCTTCTTAAATTCATTTAACCAATCAGGCTTAAAGCCTTCATCAAAACCGGTTATTTCTTCCACACGTTTTGACGGAACACCGTAATAAACTTCTTTAATACCCGACCACATAATGCCGCCCAAGCACATCATGCACGGCTCAGCCGTGACATACAGGCGTAAATTATGTGCCGATAAATCATAAGTATTCAAGGCTTTCTCGGCAGCTTTAATCGTATTCATCTCGGCATGATTATGGCTGCACACTTCATTGATGACGCTGTTTGCCTGTTTGGCTATCAGATTATCGTTTTCATCATATATCGCCGCTAAAAACGGGCCGGAACCCTTTTCGATCCAGCTCGGTAATTCTTGCTGTAATTGCTTAATGATCCGCTCAGCCTTTTGTAATTTTTCCTGATTGATTTCTTCGTTGGCAACGATGCCTTCATTTTCACACATATTGAGTTTCCCTTTTTATACCCGATGATACGGATGATGATTAATAATGGTTTGAATTCGATATATCTGTTCGGCCAATACGGCACGCATCAACATGTGCGGCAATGTCAATTTTCCGAACGATAAAATCAAATCGGCTTTATCGCGCGTTGACTGTAAATGTCCGTCGGCACCTCCGATTAAAAAGCACAATTCCGAGCAACCGTCTAACATCCACTGTTCGACTTTAGCGGCCAAATCCGGACTGGAAATATTAACACCGCGCTCGTCCAACACGATAACTTTTGCGCCTCTCGGAATCGAACTTTGCAAAAACTTTGCCTCATCTTCCTGATTGGAATTGTCCTTTTCTTTAATCACAAAATTCCACCCCGAACGTTTCACATATTCGGCAATAATCTGCGCTTCCGGCGAACCGGCTTTACATTTACCTATGGCTAAAATCGTAACTTTCATACTCTATTGCCTACCATTCATCTTCTTCTACCATCAGACGTTCAATAGCTTCGCCTTGCGTATATGAACCGATCAGCAACCCCCTGTTGACCATAAAAATAAACGGTCGGTCGGCGTTAAATACTTTCGGCGGTAATTCTCCGAAAACTTGGTCTTTGGTTTCATCTTCATCATCATACGGTACAGGCAAAGCTTCCGAACCGGTTTCATCAAGACGCAAGCTGACAATATGAAATATTTCTTTTAATGTATGCGGTTCATTGCTTAGTTTATCAAAATCCTGATTTTGCGGTTCAAAAATCTTTTTGATATGATATTTGGCAAATATATCCCGCAAATCATAAATTTGGCTTTTGAGTTCCAAGCGCGGAATATAAACTTTGACATCTGCCTTTTTATAGTCGATTTTCAAATCATCGCTATTCAAATCCTGTATGAACTTTTTAAAGCGAACTGTCCGGCGCGGCAAAAAGATTTCAATAAAATCGCCGCTTGTAAACCATAAACGAACAGCCTGCATTTTTTCATCTTCATAATAATCGGCAAAACGACGGGCATACATTGTATTGACTTTTACCGGTTTATTTTTTCCGAACGAATAAAAGTCGCGACTTTTGGTTTTGCGCCAATCAAATTGTTGTTCCCATTTATCCTTAAGCGCGGCTATACCGAAATAATATATATCGCCTTTATCAACCCAATCTGATTTGACCAAACCGGAAATTTCGCCTTTGGTATTGACACTCAGCCATTTATTAATGTTATCCGTTTTCAACGGTAATGCTTTAACAGCAGCAAAATTACCGGCAATACTTTCAAATTCGGCATTAAAATTATTGCCCCACAACGAATTATTTAAAACAACTTTATCTGAAAATGCCTGTTGCGAATTTTTAAGAATATCCGTTATGTCCGTCAGCGGTACATAGACCGAATCGGTTAAAAGGTACTCCCGCAATTCTTCCAAACTCTGATTATCACTGCCGTTTGCCAATATGGTCGCTGCCGTATAAACCGATATCGGCGAGATAATAAAATTGCTTTGCTTAAATTGAGCCTCATTTTTCAATAACGATACAGCCAATTTAATATCGGCATCATCGGCGGTCCACTTTGCTTCAGCCTTTAATGCGGTAAAAATCGAAACCAGAGCCGCACACACCGCAACTGCAAAAAAATTTTTCATAACACCCCACATATTATTGTTATGTCCTAATTTCGTCTTAGCACATTTACAATAAAATTTGCAACAAAAAAGCTGTCGCAGCGCCAACGATGTCTGACCTATGCCGGATGATTTATTCTTTGCGTAAATTGGCAGCCGATTGCCACATTTTCTCTAAATTGTAGAATTCTCTTACTTCCGGACGGAAAATATGAACGATAACATCAAAAGCATCAATTAATACCCAATCGGCTTTGGTTTCACCTTCGGAAGTGCTGCGACAACCGGCAGCTTTCAGATTTTCTTCAATTTTTTGCGCAATAGAAGCAACGTGACGGTTTGAATTACCGCTGGCAACCACCATATAGCTGGCAATAGATGTTTTGCCGGCCAAGTCAATAACCACAACATCTTCGGCTTTCATATCATCAAGCGAATCGGTAATTATTTTCAAAATTTTATTATCAGTCTGATTATTTTCAGCCACTTTATTTTCTCCTTTAATCCAATGGCGACCATGGCTTTGACGGTGCCTGTGTCATCGTTTCTTCATCGTTATTTTTAACTTTTTTTATTGTTGTCACAAATTTGCTGACCGCGCTTAAACACGGTGTTAAATCTCTTTGAGCCACTGCCGAAATCGCAAAAACTTCATTCTTTGTTACTTTTTGCAAGGCCTTTATTTTCTTGGCCGTTTCTTCGGCTGTCAGGGCATCACACTTGTTTAAGGCAACGACTTCCGGCTTACTTTTAAGCTTATCGCTGTATAATTCCAATTCACGACGAATCGTTTTATAATCGGCTGCCACATCTTCCGAAGTGCCATCCAAAACATGCAAAAAGACACTGCAACGCTCAACGTGTTTTAAGAATCTGTCGCCCAAACCGGTACCTTCATGCGCACCTTCAATCAACCCCGGAATATCGGCCAAAACCAGTTCTTTACCGTTAATCCAAGCCACACCTAAATGCGGATGCAGTGTGGTAAACGGATAATCGGCAATTTTCGGGCGAGCCGAAGTTACTGCCGATAAAAAGGTCGATTTTCCGGCATTCGGTAAGCCGATTAAGCCGACATCGGCAATAATTTTTAAGCGCAACCACACCCAAATTTCTTCGCCGGGTGTTCCCGGACCGGCATAACGCGGGGCCTGATTGGTCGATGTTTTGAAGCGTGTGTTACCTAAACCGCCCTTACCGCCTTTGGCAATTAAAAAGCGCTCGCCGGCTTTAACCATATCTTTTAAAACCGTTTCACCGTCTTCAGCCACAATCTCGGTACCGACCGGAACTTTAATGATAAGATCTTCGCCCTTATAACCGGTCATCTCAGAGCCCATGCCCTGCTGACCTTTTTGCGCTTTAAAATGCTGTTGATAGCGAAAATCTATCAAGGTATTCAGATTTTCGACCGCTTCAAAATAAACACTGCCGCCATCGCCGCCGTCACCGCCGTTCGGACCGCCGAACTCAATAAACTTTTCGCGACGAAAAGCCACACAGCCTTTTCCGCCATCGCCGGCCTTGATATATATTTTTGCCTGATCCAGAAATTTCATTTTTAACCCATTGCTTAAGTAAAAATAAAGGGGCTCGAGGCCCCTCTAAACAGTTTTTATTAAAACTTATTCGCTGACAACTGAAACATAAACTTTGCTGTCGGCCTTTGTTTTAAATTCAACTTTACCTTCAGAAGTAGCAAAAATCGTATGATCTTTACCCAAGCCAACATTCTGTCCCGGATGGTACTTTGTACCGCGTTGACGAATGATAATGTTGCCAGGGATAACAGCTTCACCACCGAATTTTTTAACACCTAAACGACGACCTTCAGAGTCACGACCGTTATTGGAGCTACCACCAGATTTCTTATGTGCCATAATGCTTTCTCCCTATTACTTACCTAAAATATCCGTGATCTTAACGATTGTGATATTTTGTCTGTGACCATTTTTACGACGATAGTTTTGTCTTCTCTTTTTCTTGAAAACAATAACTTTCGCATCTTTTGCTTGTTTTACAACCAAAGCCTTAACGCTGGCACCGGACACTAACGGTGTACCGAATGTGCTGTCGATAGCAAGCACTTCGTTGAAAACAACTTCTTTTCCTTCTTCACCGGCGATTTTTTCAATTTTAACAACATCACCCGTAGTAACGTTGTATTGTTTTCCGCCTGTTCTAATTACTGCGTACATATTCTTTCACCTATTATTTAAACATATTGCAATGGCTTGTAATATACATAAGTTTTTAGCGCTGTCAATAACAAAATAACGATTTTTTAAATATTTTTGCCCAAATACGCTAAAACAGCGTAGTCTTCGGTATCACAACACTATTTTTCCGTTTTGTGGAATAGTTTTAAATTCGCTTGTATTCTGCCCTAATATCTCTATACTGTACTCAGTCTTAATTTTTATAAAAAGGAATATACCATGACAAATAAATATGCCGGTACACAAACCGAAAAAAATTTAGCCACCGCTTTTGCCGGTGAAAGCCAAGCACGCAATAAATACACTTATTTTGCCAGCGTTGCCAAAAAAGAAGGCTATGAACAAATTTCAGCAATCTTTACCAAAACCGCCGAAAATGAAAAAGAGCATGCCAAAATGTGGTTTAAAGAACTCGGCGAATTAGGCACGACAACCGAAAATTTAGCTGCCGCCGCCAATGGTGAAAACTATGAATGGACCGACATGTATGACGGATTTGCCAAAACTGCCGATGAAGAAGGTTTTCCGGCTTTAGCCGCCAAATTCCGTGCCGTTGCCGCTATTGAAAAAGCTCATGAAGAAAGATACAGAGCTTTGTTAAACAATATCGAAACCAAGCAGGTATTTGCCAAATCTTCGGTTAAAGTTTGGGAATGTCGCAACTGCGGACACATTGTTGTCGGGACCGAAGCACCGGCAGCTTGCCCGGTTTGCGCTCACCCGCAAAGCTATTTTGAAATCAGAGAAGAAAATTATTAATCTTCCCTATTTTCCTTTGATTAAGAGTCGGGTTATTCTCGGCTCTTTTTTTATGGATTGATTTCATAAATATTCTTTTTATAATGTCATTACGGAGTATAAAATGGAACAATCTGATATAAAGCACAACTACTTGAGTTTGTTTACAGAATTGCTGGTCGTAACATTTGTCGGGCTAATTCTGACACTTATATATAATGATACAATCATTTTGGATGAGCTCGAGCATTTGCGCGCCGCTTATTTCGTCAGTTTGGGTGAAGTGCCTTACCGTGATTTTTTTGAGCATCATCATCCGCTGATATGGTATATGTTTGCCCCGATTATTTCGGTTATACCGCACTTAAATCTGGTCGCCCTGTATACGGCCAAATCTTTGGCTTTTGCGTTTTCCGTCGGCAGTTCGATTATTATATATCTGATGGTCAAAAGATTCATGGGCGGCGTATTTGTTGCGGTTGCAGCTTTAGTCCTATACTTTTTCTATTTTGCCACATGGTATTCCTTTTCAATATTCAAACCCGATACTTTTATGCGCTTTTTTTATTTGTGCGGACTGTATAATTTCTTACTGTATTATGATAAGCAAAAGCTCAAGAACCTGATGTGGTGCGGAACGTGTTTTACAATCGCTTTTCTGTTTTTGCAGACCTGTGCTTTTTGTATATTACCGTTAGCCGTTCCGGCCGGATATATGCTTTATAAAAAGCCGAACCTTTGGAGAGATTTTGCCGTATCGGCTCTTGTTCCGATCTGTCTTTCGGCAGGCTTTTATGCTTTCCTGTATATGACGGGGAGTTTAGAAGGTTATTGGCAACTCAATGTTACATATAACCGATATTTGTTTGATATCGTTCATTCGTTCACACCGTCGGTTTTGCCGGACTTTTTGATATTGATTATCATTGCATACGCCTCAATGATTTATGTATATGCCACACATCGGCAGACGACTTATTTTAATATTTTTGCGCTGTTGACGGTTTTCGAAACCATAACGCATATATATTTTCCGGCCGTTTATCCGCATTATCTGGTTTTGCTGTTTTTATATTGCGGTATTATCATCGCCTTTGTTTTGAATTTTGAGCAAAATAAATGGATATTCCGCATTGCACTAGTCATCATTATTATTAATCTGATTCTGAATTTATTTTCATTGGCCGCCACCAACAATAAAGAATCGCATTTATATCTGCGCGAATACGATAAAAACCCTCAAGCCGACATTGTTAATTTTGATGTCACGCTTTTCAGCATTTTTGCCCCCAAATATTCGTATTACTGGTTTTATCCTAACTTTGAATACATTGATAATGCAATATTCCACCGTATGCCCGATTACAACATCAATGATTTGATTTCGAAGCACAAACCGCTGTATATAGCCTATAACCCTCATATAAAACAAGCCTTCGACTTTAAAAAAGTCGGGCAGAAATTCGATATTGCCGAGTGTTATCCGCAACACATGCTAAATACGGGTATTTTAGAAGATTACGAGGAAATTCTCATTAATTTATATAAGCGTAAAGCTCTGCCGTAATTTTTTATCTGACGCCTTTATTAAGCGGATCAAAATTCAATAACAACGTATTCCATACATCATATCTGTCGGCATATTTTTGACCGAATACTTCTTTGAACGCCTGTTGAGTAGCATAAATGGCGGCTTGCGCACTTTCGGCAACCGAACGGTATGACGGATCACTGTTTACGCGGTTTTGATCCACAAATTCGATTTTACGAATCGAGCCGTCCGTACCCAAGCGTACGCGGATTTTAACAACCATTCCCTCAATACCGATGGCACCCGGATCAAGATTCCAGTTTTGGCTGAGCAAGCTGGCAATAGCGTCGGTTTCGGAAATTGTCAGATCACTGAAGTACGAACCGGTGCTGTTACCGCCTTCAATACCCATGTGCTTAACCTCGGTACCTTCTTTAATCATCGCATTTTGAGTTCTGTCGCCGACATCTAAACGACGGTTATTATCAATATCCTGTTTTAAGCTCTTCAAAGCATTACTGCGCGTAATAGCCTCTTCCTCCGGTTTTTTATTATCTTTCGGTTGCGGCTTCGGTTCCGGTTTAGGCGTAGGTTTACGCGTCGGTACCGGAACAGGTTTCGGGGCCGGTTTCGGAACAGGCTTCGGCTCCGGTTTAGGTTCCGGTTTCTTTTCCGGTACCGGCGGTTCTAAGAAATCATCCTTTATTTCCTCAGGTGCGTCTTCCGGCTCGGGTTCCGGTGTCGGCTCGGCGGCCGGTTCTTCTTTAGCCGGTTCCGGTTCAGGCTCCGGTGCGGTATCGTTGGTATACTGCTCGACCTCTTTATGTTCCTCGACGGTAGCTTTGCGATCTTCTTCGCCAAACTCCGCTTTGGTCGGCAAATTGGTCATTTCATCAATGCGTACTTGCGACAAATCTACAATGATCGGCGTTTGTCCGAGTGTCATATCTTCATGCCAGAAACCTGACAGATCGATAAGCATCATCAAGCAAACGACCGCATGCAATAAAAGAGACTGTTTTAAGTACTTATTCATCACCGTCTATTTCTTTTTGTTATCCGTCTTAATATTTTGACTGCCAAATGGTTTAGACTCCGTTTTCAGACCGACTTTTTCATAGCCGGCTTCTTTCAGCATAGCCATTAAGCCGATTACACGGCCGTAAGCGGCATCGGTATCACCCGAAATAGTCACGGTTAAATCGTCGTTTTCGCCTTTAATAGCGGTTAAACGCGGCAAAATTTCTTCATCCGGAACAACAGATTTTCCGATATAGTATTGCCCCTCTTGGTCAACGCTGATATTAACCGACGTGCTTTCTCCGGTCAGATTTTTACCGCCGACTTTCGGTAAATTAAGCTGAATACCCGATGTCATCAACGGTGCGGCAACCATAAAGACCACCAGCA
The DNA here is from genome assembly GCA_947167235.1 of uncultured Alphaproteobacteria bacterium. GTDB lineage: Bacteria > Pseudomonadota > Alphaproteobacteria > RF32 > CAG-239 > RUG410. Next base: position 3,127 of record CAMVHF010000005.1, on the reverse strand, counting down.
AAACCATCATCACATCCATTAAGTTGGTAATGTTGACGTCGGCTTTGCGGCGGGATTGACGGCGGCTGTATGTGGAACTACGCATAAAAGACATTATTATTCTCCGGCCATATCCGCTTTCAAGGTTGTTTCATCAATTTCACGAGATAATATGGTTGAAAATTCGGCCATAAAATTATCAAGTGTTTTAGCATATTTTTCGATTGAAGTTGAAATGGCATTATAGGCAACCACTGCCGGAATAGCGGCAATCAGACCGAAAGCCGTCGTAAACAAAGCCTCGGCAATACCCGGTGCCATTGATGTCAAAGAGTTGCTTTGGGTAATGGCTATGGCGTTAAAGCTGTTAATAATACCCCAAACCGTACCGAACAAACCGATTAACGGCGCAACCGATCCGGTCGTTGCCAAAAAGCCCAAGTGTGTATCTAAACTGTCAAGCTCTTTATCAATTGAAACCGACATCGCTTTCTCAATACGTTGTTGCAACGATACACCGCGAATACCGCGATCGGCCTTACCTTTAATCAAAGTATTGCGTTTCCATTCACGCATAGCGGCACAAAAAATCGCCGACATCGGATCACGCGGACGATTACCGATAGCCTCATAGAGTCTATCAAGCGAACCGCCGGACCAAAAAGCCTCTTCAAATTTTTTTGATTGATTGCGAACTTGGCGTAAGGTAGCAAACTTTTCCAAAATGATTGCCCATGACCATACCGAAGCGGCAATTAAGCCAATCATAACCACCTTAGTAATCGTATCCGAAGACCAAACTAAATCCCATAAAGACATTTTTTCTGTTGCTGTCTGCGCAACATCAGAAAGTGCACTTGTTTCCATTTCGATAACCTTTATAAATTGCAATTTACATATTATTTTGGCGTAACATAACATAAATTGTTTAATATGCAATTAATTTATCAATAAAATTAAAAGTCATTCTTGAGCGAGCGTTGTTTTTTACTATGTCATTCTTGGGCGAGCGTTGTTTTTTACTATGTCATTCTTGAGCCGCAGGCTCGAGAATCCCGGCTACTTTATAATGATTCGGCCGAGATCCTCGCCTTCGCTTCGCTCGGCAAGGATGACTGTAAAAAATAAAAGTGCAAGGATGACTGTAAAAATAAAAACGCAAGGATGACAGTAAAAAAATAAAAGTGCAAAGAGGACTGTTAAAAGTAAAAAAAATAAGGCAGTCTGATTTTAAAAAGAATATTAAGTTCTTAATAAAAATCAGGCTGCCCTATTGTAGTGTAACAGATTAGTCTTTATTAAAGATTATCGCCCATATTACCATCACCAAGAAGGCGGCAAACATCCAACCGATCGCTGTCCAGAAAGTGATGCTTAATATCCCTGAAATGATATTTGCAACGATATAAACTGCAACCACTACGCAGGCTATATTTCTAAGGTTTTTCAGAAATTCTCCTACTTTTTCTGCTTGCTCTCTAAATATAGCTACCACCAAGAGGATGATAACTAAGACAATAATGATTGTTGTCAACATAATCGTATCTTTTTTTGTTTGTTCCACAATAATTTTATAATTCTCTAAAGTTTCTCTTATTATTTACTTAAATAAAGCTGCTTAAAAAAACATCTCTACAGGTTCAATAATAAAAGTATTTCAGAAGACATTATTAAAATATGGACAGTAAAACAAACAAAAAGAAAGCTGTGAAACAACAATCTTAAAATCTGTAAAACACTGAAAATAATTTAATAATGTCAACTAAAATACTTATGAGAAACTAATTTATTTTAATATATTTTTGTCATATTTGCAATAAAAAAAGGAGCTTAACGCTCCCTTTCCGAATGATTTTAATTTTTAGTGTCTGTTGAACCAATGAACAGCATCCGCGCATTTATCCTCACTCATGCCTTTCACACGGCAACGGTTAACTTCAAGAACCGGTGTTTTGTCCATTGTAAAGCACCCGTCTCCCAAAAGCATGGTATCGGTATAAGTTCTGACGCCGGGATTAACTTTAGTCATATTAATACCGGTACGAATATTCGGCCATATAATTTTAAAGCCTAAATTGCTAATGCGTTCAACCATATCGTTAAAGACGTATACACGGATGGAACATCTGACAAGTCCATCCATACCTTTGATAACTTTGAAATCTTCATACCATACCAGAATTTTCCGGTCTTTATTATCTTCGAACTCAACTTTACCGTCTTTAATTCTGAAAGAGAACACTCTGCCGGCACGATTGTCATATTTCTTATAACCCACGCTCGGTTCAAGTCCGCCTATATTTTTAACGCTTTTCTGCAGTTGCGGATCTTCAAATTTTCCCTTATCATTTTCCGGAGAAGGAATCTGCTGTTTAGCGATTTCTTCTGCTGTTTTTTTAGCGTCTGCGGTCGGTTTCACCGCTGTCGGATTTTTACCGGTTACGGTTGTCAGATTTGTATTTTTACCGGTGGATTTTGCCGCACCCGCCGAAAAGGTTTGAGCATTGACCAACGTACAAACCAGACAACAACACACGCACAGTATGACAACATAAATTTTTTTCATTTCTTAAACCTATCTGATTTTTTTGAGAATCTCATCAACGTTTTTGATTTGGTTTAATATAGAATTTTGCTTTTCGTTAACTTTGGCCAATTCGTTTCTTTTCTCTTCCTCAGCCTGTTTTTCCAACACGCTGTCCGGAACATCCTTAAATTCGGAATAATATTCCGGGTTTTTGGAGTTGATATAGTTAAAGTTACCCGTACAACTGCCGGCACCAACGATTTTGCTGTCTTTCATTTCCAATGTTTCACCTTCGTTGATACAAGATTTAACCGTGTATTCTACGTTATCCAAAAGCGAAAAACATTTATCGGTTGCCACTTCAGATGTAAAGCTTTTCTGACGATGCGGCATAATCGACGATAATTTAACCGTTTTGGTAATTTCCGTTTCTGATGCTTCTTCGTCATCGCTCACAACGACTTCACCATTTTGTATCCCCGAAAAGATGATTGTGGCTGGAATATCCCGTTTAATCAGGGAAGGCTGAATCGCCAGCGGCATAACCAGTGCCGCCGCCCCGGTAACCACCAGCAGGTTAAAAATATTGGAACCTACAACATTCCCCACGCCAATCGCGTT
>CAMVHF010000004.1 GCA_947167235.1 uncultured Alphaproteobacteria bacterium | reverse complement strand
CGACCATGGCACGATTACCGACATAGGTCAAATCTTCTTGCGAGCCGCGACGTTCGGTACACAGCTTCAAAATCGAGCCTAAATATTCATCCGGCACCATAATGGTTGCCCGCACCATCGGTTCTTCTATCAATTTAATGGTTGACGGATCCGGCATATCGGCCGGATTATCAAGCGTGGATTCACTGCCATTTGTCATATAGAGTTTATACGCAACCGACGGCGCTGTCGTAATGATATCCAAATCAAATTCACGGCCGATTCGTTCCTGAATAATTTCCATATGCAACAAGCCTAAAAAGCCGCATCTGAAACCCAACCCGAGTGCACCGGAATTTTCCGGCTGATATTCGATACTGGCATCATTGAGTTTGAGTTTTGCCAACGCTTCTTTTAAGGCATCATACTGACTGCTGTCGACCGGAAAAATCGAGCAAAATACCACCGAAACCGACGGTTTAAATCCAGGTAAAGCCTCGGAACACGGCTGTTTATTGTCGGTTATCGTATCACCGATACGGCAGTCGTCCAGACTTTTAATACTCGCGGTAATAAAGCCGACTTCGCCCGGATAAAGGGCCTCAACATCTTTCATTTTAGGGGTAAACACGCCGATCCTGTCAATAACGTAATCCATACCGTTAGACATCATGCGAATATTTTGTTTTTTACGCAAAATACCGTCTTTGGCACGCACCAAAATAACCACACCAAGATAAGAATCATACCAACTGTCGATTAGCAGAGCTTTTGTCGGTTTGCTTTCATCGCCCGTCGGCGCCGGCAGATATTTCACCACCGCTTCAAGTAAATCCTCGATGCCGTAACCGGTTTTACCTGACACTTCCACCGCGTTAGAAGTATCCAAACCGATAACATCTTCGATCTGTTGTTTAACACGTTCGACATCGGCAGACGGCAAATCGATTTTATTTAAGGCCGGCACAATTTCATGATCATTATCCAAAGCCAAATACACATTGGCAAGCGTTTGTGCTTCAACACCCTGCGTCGCATCAACCACCAGAACCGAACCCTCGCACGAGGCCAGTGAACGCGACACTTCATAAGTAAAATCGACGTGTCCCGGTGTATCGATTAAATTAAGCTGATAAGTTTTACCGTCTTTGGCTTTATAATTTAAGCGCACGGTTTGCGCCTTAATGGTAATACCGCGCTCACGTTCGATATCCATTGAATCCAAGACCTGTTCGGTCATCTCACGCTGTTGCAAACCGCCGCAATATTCGATAATGCGGTCGGCAATAGTCGATTTTCCGTGGTCAATATGTGCAATAATCGCAAAATTCCGGATTAAACTTAAATCGTGCATAATTCCTCCTGATTTTGCTCAAACATAATTTATTTTTTTGTTTTAATCAATAATTATTGTCAAACATCCCCACCGGCAACAAAAAAAGGAAGTTTCACCTTGCGGGTGAGACTTCCTCTTTGCTATCTTTCATTGGCATCGTGATGATGACCAATAAAGATACAATCAAATTACAGATTAACAGGAACAACCAAGTACCCAGTGAAACAGATACCAAATTCATTCCGTAATCAATCGGCAGAATAAAGAAGAATGTCACTGGCACCATAGCGCAGGACAACAGAACAGCCGCAGGAAATACGCAAATCGCCGAAATGATATCGCAAACTATCCACAGCTTGAACCACAATGAGCATCCCCAGAGCGTGACAATCATGTGCCATGTCTGCAACGACAGACTTTCCCTATAATAATAGAGAGATCTGCACAAATCCGGCTGTTCACGCAATTCATTTATTGTCAGTCCCCACATAACCATGGCAAGACCGAAAAATACTAAGAATAAGACACTGCGCCAATCAGCCTTAATTTCCTCTTCTTTCATCTGCATTTTGTTTAAGTTCTTTTCCATATTGCTCGTTTTTAATTAGTTATCAAAAAAAAAGAATTATGGAAAAGCAACATTGTTGTTGTATCTTAATTTCATCCATAATCCTTAAAAAAATAGCATCTTTATTCTAGCCGAATTCGGAAAATTTGTCAAGTGGCCCCTACTTTCCCTATTGTCAAACAGACAAAAATATGTTTTAATAATTTCAAAGGAGACGATATTATGCGTAAAATGATTGATATAGAATTCGGTTCATCTCGCTACAACGAGTTGGTTGAATTGCGCTATAAGATTTTGTTACAGCCGCTCGGCTTAAAGTTTTTGGATTCATTCCGTCCGGAAGAAGCCCGATATTTACACATCGGTTGTGTTGAAATGCTTGATAACAAATTGGTCGGCGGTTTAATTTTAGCGCCGATTGATGATGATACCATCCGCTTAATGCAAGTTGCGGTAGACACTATCTATCAGGGTGAGGGTATCGGCCGCGAGTTGGTGAAATATGCCGAAAAACGCGCTAAAGAAGCCGGATACACCAAAATCGTTATGCACGCCATGCTGTTTGTCGTCGACTTTTATGAAAAAATGGGCTACCACGCCGAAGGCGATGTTTTTGAAGAACAAGGCATTACCTTCTTGAAAATGGTCAAAAACCTCTAGCAAAGGCAAAAAACAATGGCTGACCTCGAAGAAATGCGTTTCGAAGTTCGCAGCAGAGAATTCAACAAAATCATTTCCGAAATTCCGGAAGGAGCCGATGAGGCATGGTCATTGCTTGATCAACGCAAATTTGAAATCATGGATTCGGTTGTCGGCAAGGATAAAAAGGCCGAAGCTTTAGATCGGGTTTTATGGGAGACTGATCGTATTTATCCGCGCGCCCATAATGCCTATTGTGAAACCATGAAACAACGCGTCGAACTGACAAACAAAAAAGATCAGGACAAGCTTCTGAATTTAGCGCAATTGACATCTATGCACAGCCGCAACGCCGAATTTGAAAAGTATGGCGCGGTTATATATGAAATTTATCAAAAGCTTTCACCGAGCAATAAGAAAACATTTCCTTATGCAAAAGCGGCGCACGCTTACCGCAAAAATGTATTAACCGCACAAAATAAAGCCGAGCGAGAAGAAATCGAACAAGAACTGGTTAAAATTGACTTTTTCATTGATTATGAAGAAACACCGACAGATAAAAAACTGTCTTTAATTGATGAGGCTATTGACTTAATCCGTGAAAAACATTTCGGACATGTTAAAGCCAACGAATATAAGCGTGACTATTGTAATAAGGCTGTTGCTATTTGTCGCCAAGCCGGTTACCGGCAGGATGCTATTGAATATTACACAGCACAAGCATTTAATTTTCAACGTAAAGCCGATAATGCCTTTTTGCATACACCGCAAGGCAATACCGAAGCCAACCGTCGGCGCTACATGGAAAAATATCGCACCGATAGACCTCGTGATTAATTATTTTTCCAAATAAAGGGCGCTCTTTTTATAGTTATTAATCAAATAGCGCAGGAACACACCTATACAAGCGGCAACAGGCACGGCAATAATCATACCCAACAGGCCGAGCAACACACCGCCGGCTAGCAGTGCAAACATCACCCACACCGGATGCAAACCGATATTCTCGCCGACCAATTTCGGTGTTAAGAAATTGCCTTCCAAAAACTGGCCTATTCCGAATACGACAATAACTTCAATGATTTTAGGCATTGTACCGTATTGCGTCACAACCAAAACCATCGCCATTAAAAAGCCGGAAATCGAGCCCACATACGGAATAAACGATATCATACCGGCCAAAAATCCGACCAGAATTCCCAAGTGCAAGTTTACAAGCCATAAACCGCAGGAATAGAATGTGCCGAGCGAAACGCATACCAAAAACTGACCGCGCAAATAACCCGAAATAATACGGTCAACTTCTTTAACGCCGTCTTTGATGGCTTTTTTATGTTTTTTCGGAACCAAATCAAAGATTTTACGGGTAAATTCATGCCAATCGCGCAACATATAAAATGCCACCACCGGTGAAATCAACAAAAGAGAAAGAACATTAATAAAGGCAAACCCGTTAGAAATAATCTTACGCACAATCGCGACAAACGGTTTTAACGAATCCCCGACATTACCCTGCCAGACATTTTCGATATCGGCAGACGCCAATGCCGGAAAATACTCTTTTGCCGTCTTGAAAAATTCTAAAAATTTAGCCTTAAATGTATTGATATATTCCGGCAGATTAACAATAAAATCGCTTACTTGCGAAAAAGCCACACCGCCCAAAAACACCAATATCGGCAGTAAAATCAGCAAAAACAGAGTCAGTATTCCGATAGACGCAAACGAACGCGATATTTTACCGTTAAAAGTCAATTTATTAACAAGCGGATCCAAAAAGTAGGCGACCAATATACCGACAACAAACGGCAGCAATACCGAACGAAGCGCATACAAAAATATACCCGTCAACAACAGCACGCCTAAAATAAGTACATACCGCTGATTATTTACATTTTGTTTCGTCATTTTCTTACCTTATGATAAAATAGTTGCCGGCCGTTTCATGGCTGAATCCGATTTCCTGCAAAGCTGACCACAAATCATCCAATGCACCTGTATAGCGAACGGAAAAATTAACCTTGCCGCCGCCGAAACTCTTGGTATCAATTCCCTCAACTTGCGGCAAATCGCTGATTGTTTTACTCTTGGCCAACCAATCTTTCATATCCTGATAGGCATAAACGGCATTGATATTATTGACAGCAACGACGTCATCGGCATTTTTGGTCTCACGTTGCATGTTTGAAATAAACATAACGCTCTTTTTAATGGCCTCTTCAAACAAATCGGCATCGGTTGCTGCCGACACGGTAAAAGAATCTTCGGCTTTTGTTTTTTCGGCCTTTATCGTAACTTTCAAATCATCGTTTTGCTGTTTTTCGGCATAAACGACATAAACATCTTCCGAGCCACTCATTTCAGCGATTCGAGTATAAATATCGGCATCCATATATAGGGCACTCTGAGCATTCAAATTTTCGATATTGCGATAATTATTATTCAATGCGCGTAAACTCATCGTGCCGAATTTTATTTGGCCTTTAGAACGCCAACTGCGCAGCCATTCGTTATTTTCTTCCCACAATAACGGATATCCGTCCGGTCTGTCCTGAAAAACAGGAATAACCGTAAGTTCCGTACTCTCCGATTGAATCATATCATTTTCGGCCAGATAATCTTTAAGCAAATCTTCTTTAATTTGAACCGTTAAATTGGCAATATACTTTGTGCCGCCGGCTTTTTCATCAGCCACCCCGACAGACTGCACAAAATAAGCAATGGCATCATCTGTCAGTTCATTTAATTTTTGCACATTTTCCTCATTTGTCAGCTGTCCGGCTACTTCTAAAAATGCCTTACGTTGTGCTTCAATCATCGCGTTTTCCTTAGCCACGACGGAATTTTCGGCATCGACATCAACCGGAACGGTTGCCGAATACTCGATTTTTGCCCACGCCGGCAGACCAATTAAAAGCCCTGCACATATCAACCAAAAATATTTCATCAACTGATACCTCTTAATTAATTTTTTTCACAATATTACAAATCAGTATAAAAATCAAAACTTTTTATGGACTTTTTAGCTTATCCGTTGTTTATTAGTGGCAAATATTATCTTAAATAATTTCTACAAGGGATCGTATAATGATAAAAAGCAAATATATTTTAAGCTTGCTTGATAAAGCAAAGAACAACGTTAAAACCATCGTTTTACCTGAAGGCGAAGATGAACGCGTTTTGGAAGCGGCACATATTGTTGCTGCCGAAAAAGCGGCTAAAATCGTCATCTTAGGTAATGAAGCAAACATCAAAGCTTTTTACGCTAAAAACAACTGGGATTTAGATGGTATCGAAATCATTGAACCGGAAAAATCCGCCAACTTAAAAGCCTATACCGAATTGTTGTATAACTTGCGTAAAGAAAAAGGCTTAACCGAAGAAGATGCCGCAAAATTGGCCTTAAATTATAATTATTTCGGTACATTGATGATTAAATCCGGTCATGCCGACGGTATGGTATCGGGCGCTAATCACTCCACCGCCGACACGGTTCGTCCGGCTTTACAAATCATCAAGTCTGCCAAAAAAGGGCGCAGCGCTTCATCATTCTTTATCATGCTGTCAAATAACGTACCTTACATCTTTTCAGACTGCGGTATTATCATTAATCCGACCGATAAAGAATTGGCAGATATAGCCTTAGACGCCGCCGAAACAGCCATTCAATTCGGTATTGAACCGAACGTTGCCATGCTGTCATTCTCGACTAAAGGTTCCGGCAAAGGCGATGAAGTTGAAAAAGTTCAACGCGCCACCAAGATGGCTTTAGAAGCTTTACAAACCGATGAATATAAAAATCTCGGCATTAAACTCGATGGTGAGTTGCAAGCTGATGCTGCACTGGATTCGGTTGTTGCCGCCAAAAAAGCACCGGGCAGCGAAGTTGCCGGTAAGGCACGCGTATTAATCTTCCCGAGCTTAGAAGCCGGTAATATTTGCTACAAAATGCTGCAACGCTTAGGCGGTTGCGAAGCCTATGGACCAATATTACAAGGTCTGAACGCACCGGTTAACGATTTATCACGCGGTTGTTTTGCCGAAGATGTTGTCGGCGCAATTGCCATCACCTGTTTACAAGCTACAAAATAAGGAAAAAAATAAATGGAAAAAATTCTCGTTATTAACTGCGGCTCTTCATCATTAAAGTTCCAACTTTATAATGTTGAGGGCGAAGAATATACTGTCATATCAAAGGGTATTGCCGAGCGTATCGGTCAACCGAACTCGGTTATTAAAATCCAATACGGCAGCAACCCGAAGCAAGAACACAATATTTCAATGCCGACACACTCTGAAGCGATTCGCGGCGTATTTGACTTATTGTTAAACGGTGCATTAAAGTCTATGGATGAAGTGACCGCCGTCGGTCATCGTATCGTTCAAGGCGGCGATATTTTCAAAGAATCTGTTTTGGTTACCGATGAAGTTATCGAGCAAATTGCCGGCTTATCTGATTTAGCACCGTTACACAATCCGGCACACGTTCTCGGATTAAAAGCCGTTAAGGAAGTTTTGCCGAATGTTCCGCAAGTTGTGGTATTTGACACTTCATTCCATCAAACCATGAAACCGGAAGCCTACTTGTATCCGTTGCCGGAAGACCAATATAAACGCAATAAAATTCGTCGTTACGGTTTCCACGGTACATCGCACAAATATGTTGCGCAGGAATGTGCCAAATTAATCGGCAAAGAAGGTAAAATCATTACCTGCCACTTAGGCAACGGTGCTTCGATTTCGGCTATTGAAAACGGCAAATGCGTTGATACATCTATGGGTTTCACCCCGTTAGCCGGTACGATTATGGGCACACGCTGCGGCGATATCGACCCGTACATTCCGCTTTATATCATGAAAAAAGACGGTTTATCCATTGATGAAGTTAATGATATGATGAACAAGCAAAGCGGTATGCTGGCTTTATCGGGCTTTTCGGATAACCGCGATGTTGAAAACGGCATGCTCGCAGGCGATGAGAGATGCACTTTGGCAACATATTGCTATGTTCACTCTCTGTTAAAAATCATCGGTAGCTATATAGCCGTTTTAGGCGGCGTTGATGCCATCGTATTCACGGCCGGCGTTGGCGAAAACGGTTGGTTGTTACGCCAAATTTTAATGGAGAAACTAGCTTATTTAGGCATTAAATTGGATGAGAAAAACAATCGCGTCCGCGGTGAAACAATTATGATTTCGACACCGGATTCGAAAGTAAAAGTTTATATCATTCCGACCGATGAAGAATTAATGATTGCCAAAGATACCGTTCGTTTGACTCATTAATCCGATATCATCTCAATAAAAAAGCTTCCCTGTTTCGGGAAGCTTTTTTATTATTCTCCGTAAAGTATTTCGCCTTCTTCATCAAACAACTGAAATGCCCAGTCCGAAAAATATTTTTGATTATCGCGTACAAACGGAATGATATCCTTATGAGCAATCTGATCGGCAGCCAGATCAATCGTCAACCAATAGTAATCATCGACATAATAAATCCGAAAGACATACACTAATCCGCCAATCATGTTAAACTTTATTTCTTTAGGGCTAACCGCATCGACATTTGCAAAGAAATCCGTTTTTTTAACGATTCCCTGATAATTCAGAAAGGTTAAAACATCCATCATCTTACCGATACGAACCGAATCATACGTTAATTTTGTCAGCTGCCGACGATCCAGCTTAACATTGTCGGTTTCAATACTGTTGATATGCGGATTCGCTATTTGCAGCAGCGGATACGGAATCCACGCTTGCGCCGCACCGGAAAAGCGACCGACATTGCTGATTGTATATATATAGTTTTTTCCCTTCGGACGCGCTGAAACGTATGCCGCATTTTCGTCATTCCGTTCCCCGATAATAATATCATCCAAAAGCGCCCCTTCACTATTATAAACGGCTACTTCCGTTCCCATATTTTCGCCGTTTTCACTCTCACCGGCAGCCAGCAAATTATGATGTTTTAATAAATCCGGCATAGCTTTCTGCACCGAAATAATAACCGAACCGTTAACCATCGTATAAAAATTCGACAGCATTTTCATATTAACAAAATAATCCGAAGCTTCTTTAAAGCGCCAAGTATCACCGGCACGATAAATGGTTACCTCTCCGGATGCCGGTGTCGTCAATACTATTTTACCGATATCTTTAATATCTTGCCGGACATTTGCAAACGTATACTGACCGCGTACTCTTTCCGCATCGGTATATTTGCGATACAATAATACCCCGCTTAAAACAACAATAACAATTAAGATAAACAGTGAAACGATCTTTAAGCTTTTTCTATTCATCTGAAAATCTCCGAATATTTTTCTTTTGCCGGCGTCCGAGTGCCGCAAAGCACAAGAACAACAATAAAACAGCCATCAACGGGAACACCGCAATATTCAGAAGCATAACTTTTGCGATTTTATAATCATACTTTTGTTTCATCTGATATGCCATGCGATTAATCTCTTTCTCAAGTGTGGCAATCTGCTGACCGGCCTCACTGATTTGCATCAATGTTTCCAACTTTTCCTGATTTCCTTCACTGCGTTCTACCAAAAATTGTTTATGTTCTTCCAGTTGGCCCATTGCCTCGGCATACTGTTTCATAAACCTTTGATTAACCCGACGGTTAATCTGCTGGCCTATACTCTCAGGATTTTCGATACCCGAACGAACAGCTAATTGTCGATAATCTTTTATATCAAGCATATCTTCCAACACGTTGCGAATAAATTCGATGTTATCATTTTTCATAATCACGCTGTAAGGATTCTTACTCTTGGAATTATCGCCTACCCACAAATAATCTTCAATAATATCCACATCGCCGATAACCGCCAATTTTGCCGGTGTCAGCGTTACGGTGGTGTGTTCTCCCATTTGTTTTGAAAATTTCTTTTCATCAAACGGATTCGCACGATAATCCGACGTCATTGTTCCGCTTAATAAAACACCGACATACTTATCACCGTCTTTAAGCAGCGGTTGAATTTCCATAAGATTATTTTTAACATCAAACGAAACGGCATTTTTAACTTGAACCGCATTTTTTAAGGTTTTGAAATGTTCATCGACCACAACATTATTAGTAAATTTGTTATTAAGAAAAATTCCCCAATGATTAAATAATTTGCTGATTTGTACCGCTTCCAAATTCGTTACATCCGACTGATCATCGGTCAACATATCAAACAATAAAATAACTCTGCCACCGTTAACCAGGTATTGATCAACCGCATAAACAAAATACGGTGGCAAACTTTTCGGATTTACCAAAATAAGCATATCCAAAAGCGATGAAATTTCGTATGTTTGTGATGTTACGGCTATCGTATTGAAGTCATTTTCAATATTTTGCATCAAACCCTGATACTCATCCAGATTTTGGGTGGCATCCATATAAACACCGATTGTTTTCAATAATCTCGAATTACTGACTTTAAGCAAAGCCATATCGATATCTTTTTCCAAAAATTGTCGACGTTCGGTAATAAAATTTTTTATAACGACGCCGGTACCCTTGTCATTGCGCAAAAAAGCACCGAAATAATCAAATGATCCGTTACCGTTTTCTTCATAATATAATCCGTTACGCAAAATCATATTTTCCAACTCGGAATAAGGCTCGACTTCTACGCTTTTGACTGTCAGCAACCCGCCCGAAAGATTTTGATATTTTTCCGCAAATCTCTTAACTTGCTCATAATAATGGTAATATTCCGGATTACGATTTTTGTAATCTTTCGCAATATAAATCTCAAAGCTATAAGGTTCGCTGAGCTGAGATACAATCTGCGCCGACCGCTCGGAAGGCGTGAAAACCGAAGCTGATGTCAGATCAAGCTTTCCGGTAAAGACCAAACCGATTAAGGCAATAAACAAACCCGCACCGAATAGCAGCAAACCGGAAAAGACACTCAGTTTTAACACCTTATTCTTTTGAATGTTCCGCTTATAAAGCAACACCTGCATATTAAGCCACACAAAGGCTCCGCCGAACAAAACAAAATACAATAAGTCAACTAAACCGATTTCCCCCAAAAGAAAATTATCATAAAGTTCATAAAGCTTCGTCAATTTTACGGTCAGTAATAAAGCCATCATAAAAACACTGGTAATATAGGCAATAATCGTGTGCCGACTGAAAGAAGACAGCAAACAGCCGAGTGAACAAAACAAAAATTGCAACAGCCATAAACCTATAAAACAGCAGATAATATTGCCTGTATCCGATTGCAACCATGTACCGGTATAAATAATCTGCGGCAACAAGCAAAGGCTCATGGCTACGCATACCGCAAATGCCGCCGCCACTTTGGCCACAACGATTTTAAAGTCATCTATCGGTTGCGTTAGCAAAAACTCGGCCGTTCCGGATTTATATTCATCAGACCAACTTTTCATCGTCAATGCCGGAATGATAAACAACAATATAATCGGCTGCAAATAAAACAATGAAAAAACCGTTGTATCTTTTGCGGCCAAATACGAACCGAAATAACAAGATGTACCGGCCGAGGCAAATAAATAAATAGCAAAGATAAGATATGCAAAATAACTCTTAAAATAGCTGCCCGTTTCTTTTTTCAATAAAGCCTTAAATTGTTGCATAATCCACCTCAATCTTTCGTTGCTTTTCTAAATGATTCCAGTAAATCATTTTTAGCTTTTTTCTTAAAATCGCTCAATTTGGCATCTGCCAAAAGTTCGCCTTTATGCAACAGTAAAACTCTGTCGGCAACAGCCTCTACATCTTCCAACGTGTGCGTTGAAATAATGATTATATGATCTTTGGCATATTTTTTGATAGTCTGACGAATTGAGAACTTTTGGTTCGGATCTAACCCTTCCGTCGGCTCATCCAAGAGCAAAACCAAAGGTTTAGCCAATAAAACGGCAGCCAATTCCACTCTTTTCTTAAAACCTTTGGACAGTGTTTCGTTTTTCTGCCCTATAACATCTTGCAGTTCGAGTAAATTAACGACTTCTTTAATTCGGGTATTTTTTTCAGTGGCACTGACTTGGCGAATATCGGCAACAAAGTTCAAAAATTCAAAAACGTTCATTTCGCCGTACAAAGCCGAAATTTCCTGCACATACCCGACTTGTCGTAAAAATTCCAAGCGGTTTTTGCTCACTTCGACATCATCTATATCGACCGTACCGGTGTTTGGTTCGATAAAACCGCTTAAAATACGCAGCAAAGTTGATTTTCCGGCACCATTTTCGCCGAGTAAGGCCGCAATTTGTCCTTTTTTAACGGAACAATCAACGTCTTTCAATGCTTGCTTTTCACCGAAAAATTTAGATATTTTCTGAACTCTTAACATTTTCATATTCCAAAAATAAATTCTCAACAGCTATATAATACATAAATTTATAACAATTTTGCAACCATAATAAAAAATTTATGTGACAAATTGATTTTAATGGAGTAATAATTAACAAAACGCTTAGATGGAGCAATCAGTTGGATAATTTTACAAAAGAAGAAGTTAAAAATTTTATTATCGGTTTATGCGTTATCGGTATGACATTGTTATGTATCGGGCTTTTTAGGTATCAGCATAACAGTTGGGAAAATGCCGATAATTCCGATTATACTCTGTTTGCGACGTTTAACCGCACGGACGGTCTTGAAATCGGTAATAAAGTCCGTATGGCGGGTATAGATGTCGGACGTGTTGAAGATGCTGTATTAGATGAAGATTTTCGCGCCACATTAACACTTAAAATCCGCTCGGATGTCAAAATTCCGGATGACAGCAGTGCGTCAATTGTCAGTAACGGTATCATGGGTAACAAATATATCGAAGTGGAGCCGGGAGGATCCGATGATTTTCTGGCAGAAGGCGGTGAATTCGGCTATACTCAGGATGCCATGATATTGGAAGAACTTATAGATCGGATTATTTCATTAGGAAAATCAAAGCGTAAAACACATCAACCTTCCGGCCCGTCGGCCGAAGCTGTACAAGATACGGAGAAATAAAATGCGTAAAAAACCCGTTGAAACAATTATGGGACTGGTTGTCCTGATTATTGCCGTATTATTTTTGGCGTTTGCATATCGGGTTTCAGATTTGCAAGTTGTCAAAGGCTATAAATTAACGGCTGAATTTATGAAAGTCGGCGGTTTAAGTATCGGCTCCGACATACGAATTAACGGTATAAAAATCGGAACGGTTACGGCTCAGCATTTAAACAATGAAGACTATACCGTTAATGTCGAATTCAGTATTTCTGCCGACACCAAACTCCCGAAAGACAGCGTTGTAGCCATTGTCGGTGATGGTTTGATGGGCGATAAATTTGTAAAGATTGAACCTGGAAAATCAAATGAATACTTAAAAGACGGAGATTCGTTTGCAAAAACAAAAGACTTCAAGACATTAGAAGATATGGTCGGCGAAATTATATTTATGATTACGGATAACGGCGATAAAAAATGAAAAATAACACTCTGGCAATTTGTAATTTCTTGTTAGGCTTAAATTTGGCTGCTTCGGCACAAGCCGCCAATATTGATAAAAATACGGCTCACATGCAGGCCATGGATAAAATTACCGGTCGTGTCAGTGAAATTAATGTGCCTGTCAACGGTGAAGTTAAATTCGGCTCATTGTCTATTGTTGTACGCAGTTGCCAGACCAGACCTGCCGAAGAAACGCCGGATAATTTCGCCTTTGTCGACATTACCGATACATCCCCGAAAAATGAAACTCAAAATATTTTCAAAGGCTGGATGATTTCGTCATCTCCCGCAACTCATGCTTTAGAACATCCGATTTACGACGTATGGCTGTTACAATGCATTGATCAGGAAAATAAAGAAGCTTTAATTTTAACAGAGGAACAACTGACTGAACGTGATAATATACCGATGTTAAAACTACCGCCTCTTAAAGATTCTCAAATCGAAAACGGCTCACAAATCGCAGAAAATAAGCCGGAAAATGAGCAGAAGCCTATTGCCGAAATGCCTGAAGAGACAAAACCGGCCGTATCGGAACCGGAAATGCTGCTGACCACAGAATTTTCATTTGATGAAGATGAAGATACGTCATTGCAACCGGAACAACCGAGCACAACGGATGAAACCGAAATTCAGACAGAAGAACCGGCAGACCTTCCGGAGGAAAGCTCTGAGAAAACAGTCGAAAACGATGATAAAACCATCGATGAAACAGCCGTTTTATCGGACGGCCAACCAGACGATTAATGCCGCAAAGCATATAACACCATAAAATGCGACACCTAAGATATTCCCGAAACCGACACGAAAGTCCGTTGAGGAAGGCAGTGCATTTTCAATGATAATACTTTGCAACAAAACATAAAAAATATAATTACCGAAATTCAAATCAAAGTTAGAAAACAACCATTGATCAAAGTAATATCCGACCGGCAGCAATAAAAGAGGCGCCATAGCCGACGGCAGAGCGTTATAAAAACGTAAATTCTTAAACCCCACGCTGCCTGTCGTATAACCGCCCTCCAATGACTTTTTCGGAACCAACGTATATGAAGTCGGGCGGGCATTAAGCAAAAAACCGACGGTAAAATGTGCCGTTTCATGCAGAAAAGTCCCCGGAATATTAACCAGAGCCGTCAAAAACATACTGCTGTATGTTTTATATTTTAAGCGTGACAAGAAAATAACCAACAAAATTAAAATAAAACGATTAGAGACAATTTCTTCCAATACTTCCGATGAATTCAAAAAATCAGAAAAGTGCTTGAAAAGTTCGCTAAGCATTTTTGTTCTCCAACACGGTCAACCCGGCCAAATAAGTATTCAGTACCAACTGACAAATTGTTTTTTTATTGACTTTTGCAAAAGAATCCAAAATATCTTTCGTTAAAAAGGAGCTTAAAGCGAACAGTGTCAGCCATAAAACATGCGCCGAAACCAATCTTTCGGGGCGTTCCATATCCGGCATGGCACGATACAAAAAGTTGTTAACCAAACTGATAATACGAACAACTTTTTTCATATAGAAATACGAAAAAGTCCGTTCACTGTTCAAATGCGAACTATACAGCAAAAACCACAAATTTTTATTATTTTCAACATAATCAACAAAAACCTGTAAAAGTTTATTCAAATCACCGAAAGTATTATCGGTTTCTTTAACTTTTTCCAACCTGGAGGTCAGTTCATCCAAAGTCATATAATTTTGAATGACTATAAAATTTTCCATATTGGCGAATTGGTTATAAATAGCCCCGACCGAACAACCTGAAGCTTCGGATAATTTACGCACCGTCAGCGCTTCGGTTCCTTTTTCTCGAACCATTTTGCGACCGATTTGCAACAACATATTTTGAATATTGTCTTTTTCCATTTTAAATCATAAACTGCCGTATGTTTAATAAAATATTTGTATTTTTATAATACAATAACGCAGTTAGATAAGGTATTCAATTTTTTTTTGCGGTTATCAAAGGAATAATTTATGAAAACATTCAAACTTTTATCGATTTTGGCAGTATCGACAGCGTTATACTCCGTTGCCTACGCTCAATTCGACATTTTAGGACTTGACGAAAACAATGCCGATGAAACATCAGATAATAAAACCGACGGAAATAAATCCGATGATATATTAAATCCTAAAAAGAAGGATTTTTTAAATGAGTACATGGATGATGTCGAAACAGGGCAAAAGGCTAAAAACGAAGCTCGCGATATCCTTTCGCAAAAACCGAATATTCTGACACTTCGCGACAGTCAGCAAAAAATTATCGATCAAGGTAAAAAAGAACGAGAAAAACTCGAAGAAAGAATTAATAAGAAAAAAGCCGATGAAGAACGCGCCAGAGAAAAAAAAGAATATATTCAAAAGAATTTTGAACCGGCACCATTTGGTCTGTTCTGGGATATTTCCCCTCAAGAAACCAGGGATTTGGAATTTGAAATGAAACCGACAAAACGTGCCGATTATCAGGAAGTATACTTACTTAAAAATAAAACACAACAAGATACTTTTGAGCATATTATGGCTATTTACGGGACGCAGAACCATTTGTGGTGCATCTATGCACAAGGTAAGCCGATAAATGATCAGTCGAATGCCGAAGAAATCTTAAAAGTTTATAAAAAGTACTATACCGCCTTAGATAAGAAATACGGCAACGCTAAAGAGTTTTTCAAGCCTTACAAATATACCGAAGAAATTGTCGAAGAAACCGATGATCCTAAAAAACCAAAAATCACTAAAATTGAAAAGGAAAATCCTTTGGGCGGTCCGACATTCTTAGAAGAACTTCGCGACGACAAAGCATCACTGTATGCCGTTTTTGATAACGGTAAAATCGGGGTTACCCTATCTGTCTTTGTCGATAAGAACAATCAAAGTTACATTACTTTGGATTTTAGAAATTTAAGTCTTATGAAGCAGGAAAAAGAGGCAGATTTAAGCGAATTAATCAACGATTTATAAAAAAGGATATTCAACATCATGACTAAAGTAAGTTTTTGCGGAATTTCCGGTAGCGGAATGAGTTCTCTGGCTCAAATCTTAAAGTTATCCGGCTATGAAGTACAAGGTTCTGATCGCAACTTTGATTTGAACCGTGATTTGGAAAACAAAAATGCCTTGGAAAAACTCGGTATCAAAATGTATCCTCAAGACGGTTCCGGTATTACGGGCGATTTGGATTATTTGTGCGCATCTACGGCCGTTGAAGACACCATTCCGGATATCAAAGCCGCCAAAGAAAAAGGCATCTTAATTAAAACACGTCCGGAACTGTTATCCGAAACATTCCATAAATATAAATACGGTATTGCCGTCGGCGGTACCAGCGGAAAAACCACAACCACCGCAATGATCGGATTTATTTTGGATAAAGCCGGTAAAAAACCGTGTATGATTAACGGCGGACTGCTGCGCGATTATGAAAGCGATGCCGGTATCCCGAATATTATTTTCAATAAAGGTGATATATGCGTTGTCGAAGCCGATGAAAGTAACGGCAGTATTGATTTATATAATCCGTATGTTTCGGTTATATCTAACATCTCGGCCGACCATAAATCTCTTGATGAACTGGTTATCCTGTTCCAAAATTTAGCCAATCGCACGGCACAAAGTGTCATCATCAATGATGATTATGATTTATGCCGTAAAATCACGCATAAAAAGCTTATACGCTTTTCTTTGAAAAATCCGCAGGCCGATTTTTATGCTTCCGAGATTAGACCTTTGCCGCACGGCACACAATATACGCTGAACGGCAAAACCTACACTCTGAATTTAATCGGTGCCTTCAATGTTGCAAACGCTTTGTCAGCAATTGCCGCCTGCACCGAATTCGGCGTATCAATCGAACAGGCCGCCGAAATTTTGCAAGAATTTCACGGCACCAAACGTCGTTTGGAAGTTATCGGAACGAAAAACAATATTACGGTTATTGATGATTTTGCCCACAATCCGGATAAAGTTAAAGCCTCTGTTTCAGCCTTACGCCAATATGACGGCCGTTTAATCATCATGTTCCAACCACACGGATTCGGCCCGATGCGCTCCCTCGGAAAAAAAATTATGCAAGAATTTGTAGCTAATATGGCTAAAGACGATATTTTGGTTATGCCCGAAATTTTCTTTGTCGGCGGTACCGTAACGCGCGATATATCTTCTGCAGATTTAATCAACCACACACATACGCTCGGCAAGCAAAACAGTTACTATTTTGCGGATAAAGAGCAGGCGGCGAAATTTATTATTGAAAATGCACATCAAGGGGATCGTATAGTTATTATGGGCGCACGCGATAATTCACTGACGCTCCTGTGTCATAAAATATTGGCAAGCCTGTAATAGATAAATCTGTAAACCGGCGACGAAGGCTGCTTCGTCGTCGGTTTTGCATATATTAAACATAATGTTCAATTAAATCCAAAACCCATAAAATATTTTTAACCGTCAATTTTTGCACTATTTGCAGATAATGTTCCACCCCGCTCCATGATTTATTGGTAAAAGCAAACAGAATCCCTGTAACCAAAGCATTTAAGCAGACAATAATAATGCCGGAAAAAACATATCCTTCTTTGATAATATCGGTCTGTTCCGAGTGCACTTGCGAAATAACGGTTGCCCAGTAATAGGCAATAAAATACCCCAAAACGGAATAAACCAACCAATGACCGGATGCCATTATTAAAATCCCCGGCAGAATAAGCATATAAATAAAAGCAAACAACGGAAAAAAGTACGGTGCCAGCGAAATCATCCAATTTCCGATTCCTTTTAAGGCCATTGAACCGCCGCTTCCGTCAGGATTAACGCGGATTCTGCCGGCATTATGAAAAGTCAGATACGCAAATACCGTATGTGTCAATTCATGCGAGATTATCTGCATTAAAGCACAGGTATTATAGCCGGCAAATAATATCGTCACTCCGTAAAACAGGGCCCCGCCGGCCATGGCATAAAATTTGACATTATGAAAATTAAAATAGTGATACGATTGTATAAGCGCCGGTAAATACACCAGCAAAATTATTGCAACCGGCCATTTGCATAAATTGATGATAAAATCAATAAATTTACTCATATCTCACCTTTTATTATTTAAATTTTAACAAAAATATCCTAATATTATGCTAACATCAATAAACGAAAGGGTAAAGATTATGGCCGACTTAA
Source organism: uncultured Alphaproteobacteria bacterium (assembly GCA_947167235.1). GTDB lineage: Bacteria > Pseudomonadota > Alphaproteobacteria > RF32 > CAG-239 > RUG410. Next base: position 31,617 of record CAMVHF010000004.1, on the reverse strand, counting down.
ATATTTTTGATTTTATGATTACCGATTTAGGTGAAGTCATGCTGGTTTTATATGCCCGTGATACGCCGCCGCATGAAAATCCGGGAGTTATCTTAGACCCTGAAGAACATGCTATAGAATTATTCCGCACGGATAACGAAGCGATGACGCTTGAACAAGTCAGCGACGACGTATTTAAGAATTTAGAAAACGAACAAACCCTTCTCGTTTGCGAAATCAATCCGAATGATGCCGATAATCCGGAAGAAGCTGAAATTGTTTATGCTTATGAGGCTGAAATCATCAGAGATTTCAATTTTGAAGAAGAAGGTACTGAAGAAGAAGGCCAGCCTGAGCAACCTGACGGCCCGCAATATCCAAACAGTTATTAATTTTTAGCACTATAACATATTGTAATAACATAACTTTTTGCAATAAAAGAAATATACATACCTGAATGTATATTTCTTTTATTGCTTTATATCCAAAAATGTATTACATATAAATTATAAACAACAAAGGAGATACTGAAATGAAAAAAGTACTTAGTTTAATCGCTGTTTCAATGTTATTCTGCAATACTGCACACGCAGACCGCATTATAATTTTGGACGATAACAACAATGTCAAACAAGAAATCTATACTCAGACCACAGCTCAACAGCCGGTAGCTGCAACCCAAACAACGTACGTTCAACCGCAGCAAGTTTATGTACAACAACCGCCTCAACAAGTTGTTGTCGTACGCCCGCGCCCTGTTGCACGCAGTTACTACTATGATTCAACCGCAACCGCATTATGGGCCGGTTTTACGGGTGCTGTTATCGGAAGCGCACTCACTTACGGAGGTCATCACCATCACAGACATCATCACAGACACTAAAAAATTCTCCGGAATTTACTTGTATAACAACAAAAAAGGCTTCGATAACTCGAAGCCTTTTTATTCAATTAACAATTATCTTGCCCCTATCAGCGACACCGACGAAATCGTATCGCCCATTCCGACTAATGTTAACGGCTTATCTATAAGAATTGTCGGTACGGCAATAATATCAAAGTTCTGATACGTCGACACACCGTCCGTCAACAATGCCGGCAGATTTAATGAGCCGGCAAGCGTATCTAAGGCTTTCAGACTTTTTTCGGAAACAGTGCTTCCGTAAGCCCAAAGCAAATTATCATAATCATTCAAATTACCGATACCGCATTTTGTCGCCGCCAACGTTGCCGCCAACATCATACCGTTGCGATTGGCTTCCGGTGATATGCAAAAATCTTTATCCTGCAATGTCATATACAAACCGAACATGTGCAATTGAATTCGCGGTGTTTTAACAGCCTGCTTGATTCGCATTAAAACCTTAAACAATACCGAAGAAGTCAATTCTTGAGACTGAACTTCGGCAAACATCTGTGCATCAATAACCTCTAAAGCATCAAGGGCTTCCCGCTCATTCAAGCCGATAGAATCAACCAGCGGAGCAATATGCTCGATAATCGCCTGACGTACGGCTTTATCCTGCGTTGAAGCCAACTCCAGATGAATAATTCCCTGCGGATTAAGCTTATGCCATTTGCTGACCATTTCGGCATTTTTAATAACTTTTTGTACACCGTCACGCTCGGAAGTCAGGTTATGGTAGCCAGATAATATCAGGTAATCATAACCGTTTTTATTAAGATAATTAACAAAACCGTCATCAATTTTAAATTCAATATTTGCCGGATCATACGTTGCAATAAAGCGATTTGATTTCGGACATACGAATTTTTGCCCGCCGACCATTGTTTCATCCCCGACATCAAACTCGATAATCCAGTGAATAAGAGGATCCTCCGTTACCCGATCAATCAGGATTGCTTTCTGCGGTCGACCATTCTCGTCAAAACCGAGCAAATTATCCAAATCCAAAAACTGTTCGGCCTGCAATGCCGGATGCGAATTGGTATGTGCATACACTTTTTGCACCCCGACAACAGCCATGGCATTGGCAACAATTCCGCCCTGACCGCCCATTTGCAACCGATCATAGCTGATATTATCACGCATCCACTGATAAACTTCCGATTTTTCACACAGCCATTCTTCGGCAATTCCCTGACTGAAACATTTTATAATACCGCGCACCACATCTTTAGCCGTTTCGATTTGCGTTTTTCCGCCTTCCAAATCAGCCGCCGTTAAACCGACAAGCTCTGCCAGTTCGGCAATGCGCCGACCGCTGATTTTCAGCACGGCATCGATATTCGTATTAAATGCCGTTGCCACACTGTTTATTTGTCTGACTTTTTCAAGTTGTTCCGGCACGATATCGTAAAATTCAGTCCATTTTTTTTGTAAATCAGTTTCAGTCATTTTTACTCCGATCAGTGTTCCATTTCTTTAAGATGAACGTTAGCCAACGCATTCATAATCAATCCGGACACCGCCGATTCGAAAATCAAATAATTTTGAACTTGTGCCTTCCATTCTTGCAAGAACGGACTTTCGATTTGCGCATATTTTGCATCTGTCTGCATGGTGCGTAACGCTTCGGCCAAATTTCCGCTGTTGACTAATTCATAAACTTTATCCTCTTGCGGAATAAATACCGGCATAGGCGCTTTTTTCTTGCGAATTATTGCACTTTTAAGCCAAGCAATTGCTTTTTCATCCCATGTTGTCGGTTCTTTGACTTCGACCGGCTTAACTTCGGCATCCGTGCATTTTGAGTTATTCAAAGAAGCATAAAAGCGATTAAAAGCGCTCGTTAAAATATTTTTGCCTTTGACACCCGATGCGGCGTAGCGCTGAATAATCTGAGCATATTCGGTGGCCGGAATATTACCTTGAGCCAAAATGCGCAACACTTCGGCCTCATAAGCAAACGGCAGGCCTTTTTCGGCTAAATCCCGCACCATAATCGCACCGTTGGCCAGAAGCATTTCTTGCGACAATTTTACTTCCGTAACGGTTTTGACAACTTGCGGTGCATCAGCTTGTCCTGCTTTATCTTCGGCAGCTTTTGCAGATGCGGCGGCTTGTGCCATAACGTTATCCAACGCGATTTTAACTTCTGAACGCAGTTGGCCTACTTTTTTATCAACAATATCCTCGCTAACACCCTGATTCTGGGCTGCGCGATTAACCAATACTTGAAGCTCGGCAACTTTAGTTTCTAATTGAGCTATGCGTTTTTCAGCCGAATTAGATGTAACCTGCACCGCTGCCGAATTCTTATCTGCCGCTGAATGCTTTTGCATCGAACTGGTAACGGCCAAATAGCCGACACCGCCGATTCCAAGCAAAACCAGCAACAATATCAATTTTGCTTTAACTTTTTTTGCAAAAGAACCCTTGGATTTATTATTTTCGTGTTTAGCATCAACAACCGATTCGGTCTTAATTTCAACATTATTTTCTGCCTTCACGACAGATTTTTCCGGTATTTGTTTATCATTTTTAGCCATAGCACATATCCTTTTTCTTGACATTATTAAAGAATATACTGCATATATTTATAAAAGAAAATATTTTAAACACAATAATAAACATATCTGGAAAAATAAATGATTGTTTTAGGAATAGAGAGTAGTTGTGATGATACCGGTGCCGCAGTTGTAACCGACAGCAAAGAAATTTTGGGCGATGCACTGCAATCACAAGAAGAACATAAGCAATACGGCGGAGTTGTACCGGAAATTGCTGCCCGCGCCCATTTGGAACATGTTGATGAAATTATATCGGTCTGCATGCAACGTGCCCGTATCGACTTAAAAGACGTCGATGCCATAGCCGCTTCGGCCGGACCGGGATTAATCGGCGGCGTGGTTGTCGGCGTTATGACGGCGAAGGCTCTGGCCTTAGCCTTAAACAAGCCGTTTGTCGCAGTGAATCACTTGGAGGCACATGCCTTATGCGCACGCATTGCCAGCGATGTCCGTTTTCCGTATTTATTGCTCTTGGTATCCGGCGGTCATTGTCAGATTTTGGTCGTTAAAGATGTCGGCGAATACGAACGCTTGGGTACAACCATTGATGATGCTGCCGGTGAAGCTTTTGATAAAGTCGCCAAAATGCTCAACTTAGGTTATCCGGGCGGTCCGATGATCGAAAAATTAGCCGCCACCGGTGACGATTCGCGCTTTACATTACCGCGGCCGTTAATCGGTTCCGGTGATTGCAATTTATCATTTTCCGGTTTGAAAACCGCTGTAAGAAAAATTATCGAATCATACTCACCGGACGGATCAATCGAACATGCCATTTTGCCTAAACAGGATGTTGCCGACGTATGCGCCTGTTTTCAGATGACGGCAACCGACTGTCTGGTTCGCAAACTCGAAAAAGCCATTAAATATTTCAAAGAAAACTATCCTGACGGGCAAGATTTGGTTGTTTCCGGCGGTGTTGCCGCCAACACCTATCTGCGTTCGGCCTTAAAAAATTTGGCCGCACGTTATGATTTAGACTTTGCCGCCCCACCGATTCGTTTTTGCACCGATAACGGCGTTATGGTGGCTTGGGCCGGCTTGGAGCGCTTCCGTAAAGGATTTACAAGCCCGCTTGACTTCAAACCGCGTCCGCGTTGGCCGCTGGATGAAAACGCACCCAAAGCACCGGGTGCCGGCGGAGTAAAAGCTTAAATGCGTTCAAAAAAAGAAATCTTAGAAATTATGGAGATTTTCCGCCGCGAAAATCCTAATCCGCAATGCGAACTGAATTTTCATAATCCGTATACGCTGTTGGTGGCGGTCATGCTTTCGGCACAAAGCACTGACAAAGGCGTCAATAAAGCGACTGAAGCCCTGTTCAAAATTGCCGACACACCGCAAAAAATGCTCGATTTGGGCGAAGAAAAGCTTAAATCGTACATTAAAACCATCGGTTTATTTAACAATAAGGCCAAAAATATTATACTGATGAGCCGACAATTGATTGATGATTTTGGCGGCGAAGTTCCGGCTGATCGCGATGTTTTAACTCGACTCGCCGGTGTCGGCCGCAAAACCGCCAATGTTGTTATGAACGTGTGGTATCATCAGCCGACTTTGGCAATCGATACGCACGTTATGCGCATTGCCCACCGCTTGGATTTCAGCCATGGCAAGACCCCGCTCGAAATTGAAAATGATTTAATAAAAGTTCTGCCAACAGATATGGTTATCAACACCAATCACTGGCTGGTGCTGTTCGGTCGCTATACCTGCAAAGCACAAAAACCTCTGTGCGACCAATGCCCGATTTATGACTACTGCCACAGTAAAGATAAACTTAAAGTATAAAAAATTAATAATTTTATCCACAAGTTGCAGAAGAATTTGACATCAAGTGACTTGTATGATACTCTGTTTTATAGAGTGAATAAGTGTGACAATTCACTCTTTTAGGCAGAACGAAGTTCTTTTGAACTTGCGTTCTTTTTTTTGTATTAACCGGAAAACCGTGCGTTAACAAACGTGCGGTTTTCTTTTTTATAAGGAAAATAACATGACAAAACTTTATGAAATAAATCCGACAACCATGGTTGATGAATTTGATGTCGACCATTCCAAATTTTCTTTACGCGATGAAATTGAGTACAACTTCAAACGCGCCAAAGAAAGAAGCAAACAAGAAATAAATAACTATCTTACACCCGCTGAGGTATATACATCCTCCGACTGGGGAGAGAAAACTGCTCAGCAATTAAATAACTATTTAGATAATTACCATGAGTATCCGGGAACAACTCGTACAGGAATACTGGCTCCTACAAAAGATATGCTACGAAACTACCAAGATTTGAGGAAAACAGGTTTAGTAGGTGCAGATAATTTCTTTCATTGTAAAGCAAACTATGAAGCTGCTAAACGCGGATTATGGGGACAAACCGTCGGAAAGGCAATCAGTACAGGCAGAGAACTTTGGGGTATTGCTTCAGGTGATCCGTTGGCCGATGTAAGAAAAGATTGGCATGCCAATCAACGCGGTTGGAATGGAGCCAGAAATGGCTTATCCTTACGACAAAGCTGCCCAACAAACCCAAAATCTTATGTAAATCCGGATGATTACGAAGATATTTATTGACATTAAACAAATAAGTGTTAATTTTAATATTAACTACTAATAAAGGAAATTAATAAAAATGAATAAGTTATTACTTCACGGATATGCCATGCTAAAACGCAGTTTGATACTGTGTTTGCCTATGTTTTTTATGGGAATGGTTTATATTGAAGTCGGTATTTCGGCAGATTATAAAAATATTCTTAATTGGTATATAGTTACAGGAATAATAATAATTTTCTATGCTATATGTGCATGGTGCATCATATCATCATTTAATCTCCGACGGATCATTTTTCTAGGTCTTTCTATTTTAATGATATGGGGGTTCATCCGCTTCAATGATGAAATCTATCATAATTGGAAAACTGCCAGATGTATTGACGCTTCCGTTACACAGTGTAACTGATTCTTTTGTATTAACCGGAAACCGCACATCATTAGACGTGCGGTTTTCCTTTTTTAAAAGGGAAAAAATCATGAAACCATTATATAAAATAAATAGAAACACAATGGTTGATGAATTTGATGTCGATCATTCAAAATTTTCTTTACGCGATGAAATTGAGTACAACTTCAAACGCGCAAATAAAAGAGCATTGGCACAATATTATGCAAATAATTTACCGATGTTGCAAAATATTCAAGTGCCTAAAGTCGCGGAATATAACATTCGCGATGATAAAAATTATGCATGGAGTACAATCCCAGAAAGTAAAGAAAATTCAAATAATTCACCTAGACCGTCAGGTCTAAGAAGTGTAACCTCGGCAGGATTAAGCGGATTTACTCAAGGTATAGCCGGAGGAACAGAACGTTTTCTTAACGGTATTACTGATAATTATTACGGCAACACTGTCGATAATCTATTCGACAACGCTTATTCAAATAGGCAACAAAAATTGCAAAACCAAGCTAAACAATTTGGTTTAGATGGGATAAATAACATTGCAAATAGTACTATAGACACAAGCTCAAAGCTGCTGAAATACTATTATGAGGCTCTTTTAGGTAAGAAACTTCTGTAATTTTACATATAATTATTGACTTTTACCGGGTATGATATCAAAATCATACTCGGTAAAAGTGAAAAAGGCTTAAAATGTATACAATTAAAAATATATTTTCCCAATTATCTGATTTCATAAAGAATGAAATCTTTATGCCTTTTTATCGACTTTTTCGTGCTCTGATATTTGGAACAGAAAAGATAACCCCTTTCTATTCGTTTGACGGACGATTAAGCAGAGGTCAATTTTTCCTGATATTGCTGATATTTTATAAAATCGTATCCGGTATTGGCAAATTGACAAATCCTATAATAACCTATATCTTGTGTTTATTATCACTGTACGCACTTTTAGCGGCTATTCAAAAAAGATGTCGTGATTTTAATTACAACGGAACATTTTGGATTCTATATATAACAATTATCACTTTATTTCGAAGTGCATTATACACATCATATTTACCATCAGACGAGAGTGTCTTTATAAATTTATTGCGCTTCAGCCATATTTCTTACGGTCCACTTCTCATTTTGTTATGTATTCCAAGCGCAGATAATTCGGACTTAAATCTGCGAAGTCCTTTATTGAAACATCCTTTATTATACATAATGATATGCTGGATAATATCAATATCTTTAATTTTGATTACCCACCTTTTCTTCAAACAGTAAAAGGAATTTAAAATAAGGATATAAAATGTCAAAACTAAATTTTTTAGCTGGTTTGCTCTGTATTTTAGGGATAATTTTAGAAGTTCTCAATTACATTATAAAATCAGCAATTCGTCTTCTGCCGCTGATAACGCCGGAAAAATATATATCCCTTGTTGATGATGGTACATCCGTAATATCAACCGGATGTTTTTATATATTTTTAGTATTGTTTTTCGTTTGCCTATGGACAGACAGAGTACCTGCCTTTTTACAAAAAATAATAGATAATTATCCGCGAACAGCCGTTTATTTATGTCATTTTGGGTTATTCTTCTATATTTTCATCATTTTTTACGGTTGTCTTTTCGCTTGGGCACAGTTTGCTCCCGCAGATATCATCGCACCGGAATACATATATCTTGCTCTGATAATTATGGGATCCGGTTGTTTAATTATCCCGCTTCTATCTGCTACCTACGCGGTATTCATCCGCAGAAAACATGAAAAAACCGCACAATAACGTGCGGTTTTCTTTTTTCAAATCATCTCATTATAGCTTGGATAAAGCTTCGGCAATATCGTGCGTCATTTGATGCACGGCCTCACTTTGGGCATTAACCAGATCCTGCATGCTTTTACCTTTTGCTTCGATCTGGTAAGAAACTTGTTGGCGCTTAACGACATACCCCGAGGCATTGGCAATATTCCACCATGCCGAAAGGACAATCTTTCCGTCGGAATACGCTTGAATATTATTAATTTCAATATTCACGCTGTACGACATCTTACCGTTATCAAAATAAGTGCGCTTAATAAATGCCTTCGGCAAATACGCAATTAAATCATTAGTCACGGTTGCCTGCAACATATCCGGAAAGGCCTCGCCCCAGCGATTAAATTCCATAATCTGTACTTCATCGCTGCCGCTTTCATACACAACCATTTGTGAGCGATCAAGCAATTCCGGAACTTTTACCCGTGCCACCGCCACACTGATTTGACGTGTCGATACAGGCTGCAAATTTTGGCTGTTCATCATATAAAAAGTCGAACTTGGCGAGCGAAAGCTGCACGCACACAAAACCAAGAAAAGTCCACAAATAAATTTTTTCATATTACTTCTCCTTTCCTCTTAACAAAGCTTCCGGATGGCGTTCCAAGTAATCCGTCAAATTCTTAATCGAACGGCTGGTTTTGCTGATTTCTTCCATTGCCGAATTAAAGCCGTTCATCGATTTTGAGGTTTCTGCGGATTTTTTATCCAGTATTGCATTTATTTTTTGAGTTGCCTGAGCCGTGTTATCCAAAATCTGCGGCAATTTATCTTCAATATCTTGCAAGATATTGCCGAACCTCATTAAACTCTCACGCATCGGAATTTCTTTTAAATCATTCGAAATGGCGGCAAACGGTGAAAGCATTGTCGGAATTTCCGGATACCTGCCCGTACCGCGGAATTCGGCCTTAACATCCGGCTCCATAACCAGTTCTATCATCAACTGACCGGTTAAATAATTGGCACTGATCAACTTGGCACGCAAGCCCTTCTTTATCAGATTATCCAACATATAATCTTCGTATTCGCCGGTGTCTACCCGTTCAATAATTTTTTCATTACCCTCGATATTTACGAAAACCGGCGTCTGAAAAGTCCCTTCTTTTAAGTTGGTTCTTAATTTAATTTGCGCAACTTTGCCGATCTCAACACCCTTGAAAACAACCGACGAGCCGACGTTCAAACCGCGAATGGATTCTTCAAAATACATCACAACCCAATCCTGCGTATTAACCGCAAACTGCTTGCGTACATAATAAAAGATTATCGAACCCAAACCGATAAAACCGATCAGGACAAACAGACCAACCATTTTAAACGTTTTCTTTTGTTGCATTTTATTTTTTCTCCCCGCGTGTCAAAAATTTATAAACAGCCTCATTCGGCGGATTTTTCAAAAGTTCATGCGGATCGCCGCGTGCCATAATTGTCTTAGTTTCGGCATCCAAAAATATTGAATTATTCCCGATGGCAAAAATCGAGGCCAGCTCATGCGTTACGACCACGATCGTTGTTCCCAAGCTTTGATTTAATTCCAGAATCAAATCATCTAAATTACGCGAACTTATCGGATCCAAACCGGCTGACGGTTCGTCAAAATACACAATATCCGGATCAAGTGCCAAAGCGCGTGCCAAACCGGCACGTTTTTTCATACCGCCGCTGATTTCCGACGGATAAAAATCATCAAATCCGGTCAACCCGACAAGTGCCAATTTCAAACTGGCTATTTCGCGCATGGTTGCCGGCGAATAATCGGAATACTGCTGTAACGGAAGCATAATATTTTCTGCTAAAGTCATTGAACTGAACAAGGCCCCGCTCTGATACAAAATACCGGATTTCTCATGTATTTTCTGAATTTTTTCGGCGTCACCGGTGACCATATTGACACCATCGATAACAACTTTACCTTTAAGCGGCGGAATTAAACCGGTCAACACACGCAACATACTGCTCTTACCGCAACCGCTGCCGCCCATAATGATAAAGATATCACCCTGATTGACCTGATAATCGGCATCGTGCAACAGCACATAACTGCCGTAACCGACGGTTAAATCCTTAACATCTATTTTAACCGCCTTCTTCATATCCCGAGCTCCAAACAAATGACCGTAATAATGCCGGTTGTCACAATCATCCAGACAATTGCGCTAACCACCGATTTGGTTGTAGCCACACCGACGCTGTCAGCGTTACGCCCGCAAGTTAAACCGCAATAACAGCCGCACAATGCGATAATTATACCAAAACAAAATCCGTGGAAAATACCGACCAGAAAATTCTTCAAATTAAAGGCATTGAGCATATATTTCAAATACTCCTCATACGGCAAATCCAGCATAAACACACCGACTGCCGCGCCGCCGATCATACCCATAATATCAGCCAGCATTGTCAGAATAGGCATTGCCAAAATCAAAGCAAACATTCGCGGCATCACCAAAAAATCAATTTTAGATAATCCCATGGTTTGCAAAGCATCTAATTCTTCATTAACCTGCATGGTACCGATTGTTGCGGCATAAGATGAGCCGGTACGGCCGGCCATAATAATTCCGACCATAATTGCGCCCATAATCCGACACATACCGATTGTTACCAGACTGGCCACATATATTTGCGCACCGAATGTTTGCAACTGAATCGCCCCCACAAAGGCCAAAATCAAGCCCACCAAAAAACTGATAAGCGAAACAATGGCAACTGCTTTCGGACCGCAATCTTCAAGGACACTGCAAAAATCAACGCCGCGCATAATTGAACGGCCGACAAAAAACCGCCCCAGTGCCGACAAAGTCTGTCCTATAAACGAAAATGTTGCGGCAACTTGTTTGCATAAATCAATTGTTGCCTTACCGATACGCTCTAAAAATGAATATTCACTGCCGCCATGCGTCGGTTTACGATCATCGGCAAAAGCCAACTGCATTAAATCGCGCAAATTCTTAGGCAAGCCTTTAATATCCGCTTTCAATTTAGTTGCCAGAGCCAAGCGCAAAGTTTCGTATATAACAACCAAAAGCGAAGAATCCCATTGTTCGAGATCTTCCGCCTTAATGACGACCTGTTTAATGCCTGATTGCAGCATACCTTGAATCTTTTGAACTGCGCCGGCACTGTCGCAACCGAGCACATCACCGCTGAAAATGATATTAAGTTTATCATTTTCAGCCGTAATTACGATGTTATTCATCGGTATATCCGTTACTTTCGGCGATTTCATTTAACTCTTCCGTATCTAATTCATCAGGTTCAACCAACGGCACGGCATAACTCCCGTTAAACCAGCGCCCCAAATCAACATCTGCACATCTTTTCGAACAGAACGGGGCATATTTTTCATCCGTAAAAAGCTTTTTACAGATAGGGCATTTATGTGTTTTCACCACATTATTCACGGTTCTACTCTCCCCGTACCGGAGCAAGTCGGACATTCAACAGTGTACAAATCACGCAAACTAGGTCTGCGTCTTTGGCGCAAAATTTCGATATTTCCGGCGCGGCTCAAGCCTAAAACGCGACTATGGCAGGCATCATCGGCAAATTCTTCTTCCAAGCAGTCAATAATGCTCTTCATAAAGCGATATTCGGAAGAACCGGCAAAATCAACAATGATTTTACCCGATAAATTGCGCAAACGTACCTGACGGGCAATTTCTTTAGCGGCTTCCATATTCAAACCGTCGATATCACCCACGTTATGAACATTGCCGCTGTCTACATCTATTGCCACACAGGCGCGCGTTTCTTCTATTTGCAAACTGCCGCCGTGTTTTAATTTAACCGTGCGATTTAAAGCTTCGACAATGGCATCGTCAACCCCGTATTCCTCAAACCCTTCTTTCTGCAATGTTACCGTTCCGGCAAACGCAGCCTTAACTTCCTCAGCCAATTTCGGCGTATCGACAACAATTTCTTTCAAGCTGTCACGATAACGGCGAATATATTCAAACAGCGGATTTTCTTTAGCATACAATAATGCCGGGGCCTGTTCGACACGCGCTTTTTTACGAATATTTTCATAAATATCTCTTAAGCTCGTCATTTCATCAATAATCTGCTGTTCGGTTGCTTCGGCAGCCAGCGTGCGTAAAATCCATCCTTCCTGATTAGTTGAATGTTCCTGTACCAATTTAGTATATTTTTCAGCCTTTTCAACATCTTCGATTTTGCGGGAAGCTTCAACCGAGTACTTAAACGGGCAATAAACCAAATATGTGCCGACCAACTGAACATTACGAACCAGTTTGGCACCTTTTTCGGCGCGTTTTTCCTGACTAACCTGAACGACAACACTTTGTCCTTCACTCATATTTGCTTCTTTTAAAGCCGGTTCATAAGAATTCAAGAAAGCTTCATGACCGTCACCGATATTAACCATAAAACCGTATTTATCATTGGCCAGATTAATTTTCTTGACAATACGTCCTAAATACACATTTCCTTCAATAGCGCGATGATCATTATAAATATCTATTTCCATCAAACCTTCGGCATCAAATACGGCAATACCGAAAGCATCTTCATTTCTGTCATAAACTATTTTTTCAGCCTTCATTTTACCCCTACTCCTTTTAATAAATTAACCGTTTCATTCAGCGGCAAACCGACAACACCGGAATACGAACCGACCATTCTGGTCACATACGCGGCAAGCCTGCCTTCAATTTTATATCCGCATACGCCGATCCATTCGCCGCACGCCAAATAATCCTCTATTTCCTGCTTTGTCAAACACTTCATTGAAATTTTTGTAGAAACCGTACGCTGTGAAATACGGCCGCTCTTATCGATAACACAAACCGAACTTATGACACGATGCGTTCTTCCCGAAAGCAATTTCATGTGTTCGCGTTGTTCATCGGCATCTTTCGATTTATGCAAAATACGCTGACCGACAACCACAATCGTATCGCAAGCCAATATATTTTTACCTTTTTTTAAACCGGCAACATGCTTAGCTTTTTCAAGAGCCATACGGCGAACATAAGGCAGCGGTTTTTCGTGCAATAAACAATCTTCACAAATATCTGCCGGACAAATTTCTTTCGGCTCATAAGCAACTTGCCGCAACAGTGCAATACGTTGCGGCGAGCCGGATGCTAAAATAAAATCTTTCTTTTCCATAGGAACCTTAAAAAATTTTAAGCATTTTCGTCGTCGAAAGTCTTCTCCATACGCTCGTGACGTTCTTGAGCTTCAACTGACAGCGTTGCGACAGGGCGAGCTTCCAAACGTTCAATACCGATAGGTTCGCCTGTTTCTTCACAATATCCGTAGGAACCGTCTTCAATGCGGTCTAAAGCTTGATCGATTTTGGTAATCAATTTACGAATTCTGTCTTTTGTACGCAAATCAAGAGCTTTATCCGTTTCCAAAGAAGCTCTGTCAATTTCATCAGGCTGGTTCAAACCGCCTTGACGCAAATCATCCAAGGTATCCGCAGACTGAGATACCAAAGACTTTTTCCAAGCTTCCAATTTTTGGCGGAAATATTCCAACTGCATTTCGTTCATATATTCTTCATCTGCAGATGGCTTATAATCAGGTGGTAATACAATAGAACCGGTCATCTTTGTTCTCCTTATAAAAGTATATTTTTACAATAATTATCACAAAACATCATAACTTCAAGTGTAATTATCATTTAATCACATAAAGTTATCAGTTAAATATCCACATTATCGAATTATTTTTATCTCGGTTACACTGTCCTTCATCACTGTCTCCGGTACCGGTGACGGCAACACGCGTTACCGGCAGGGTATTATCCGTTGTACCCGAGAAAGACGTATAAGCAGGCCAATACCAATAATTCGTCGAATTAATGATGATGGCGTACAAATCTATATTTTTGTTATTATTCCAGTCTTTTAAGGACATCTCGATACATTGTTTTCGATTTAATCCTTCAAAAGTAATGGCTAATTTATCGGAATGGGCGGTTTCATCTTCGGCATCATTAATTGCTTCGCCCAAATCAATAGCCCCGTCAACCGGAGGCAGAGAAATTGTCACTTTGCCGCCGAAAGCGTGGTATAATGTCTTACCGATTCGCCGATAAGAAGACGGAATCATCTTTTGACCTTCGGCATTTTTCTTGGCGTCGACACTTTCGCCGTTTATCATTTTAACAACTTCCTGATAGTCGGCATCTATGGCGGCCGCTTGAACTATACTGTCAACTAAATCGGTCAGCTGTATATAAGCTTTACTGTATTTATAATCGTCAAACGCTTTTGCAACCAAATGACCTACGGATGCAACCAATGAAATGGCAACGGCCATATAGCCCATCATTTCAACCATTGAACGACCTGTTTCATTATCTCTTTTCAACATTTTAAACCACCTCGTCTGTTTATCTAAAATAACATAAAAATTAATCATAAACAATATTTTTTATAAAATACTTTATTTTTGCAATATTTTTATTATAATAACACCGAATATAACAAAAGGAATATTAAATGAAAAAAATTACATTTCTTTTAACAACGGCAATTTTAATGTCAATGAGCTCTTTTGCAAAAGCCGATACATATAAATATATTCCGTATGTCGGTGCTGATTATGCTTACACCCGAACTTCGGCTCGAAATATGTCACCGCACCATCACAACATTAATTTAAGATTAGGCTCGGAATACAGCCCTTATTTCGGCACGGAAATATTTTTCGACCAAAGCAATACCGATAATCACCGCCGTCCGGATATCAAAAATAAGCAGTCTTATCGAGCCTATGGTTTGGACGCAAACGCTTATTTGCCGCTCGGCTGCGATAAAACAATTTCATTGATTGCGACGGCCGGCATCGGCGAATATGTTTTTAAAATAAAAAATCATCCGCAAAAACATCATAACGAACATGGGTACGGATATCGTTTCGGCGGCGGTCTGAAATATCTCATAACGCCGTCATGGCAAACCCGATTACTTGCCAGATACATTAATTTTGATCATCTGAGCAATTACAAATATGCCACCGAATATACCATCGGTATTGAATACCATTTTAATTAAGGAAACAAAATGTTAAGAAAAATCATTGTTGTATTGTGCATGCTCGGCTTATTAGGTTTCAGCTGCACGCTATTAAAAAAATCCGAACCGCAAGAAAAAACAACGGTTCAAAGTGAAGAAACGACCGTCCAACAAGAGGAAGAAAAACTACCTGACAGTCTGTATACTTTTAATATCGAAAATTTACCGGAAGAATGTTCCGAACAAAACGAAATGTTATGTGCTGTCGAAAAAGCCATCAAATGTACCATCGACACCAATATAAAATATTGTCAAAATCTTGATTTGCCTCGTTTTATCTTTATGAGCGAACAAAGTGTGGAAAGACCGACGGAAATCAGTTATAAATTTACCGCTAAAAAGGTTTTACCTAACAATACGGTTGAAATATATACCGACAGTGCTTGCAACGGCAAATGGTTCGGCTTATGCCAAGGCACGATTATTTACGTTTTGACACCCGCAAATGCAACCGTAAAAGAGTGGCATGTTAAAGACATTTATGCCATAGAATAAAACTTAAAACAAAATACTTAATTAAAAAAGCCCCGACCAAAGGGGCTTTTTTTTTGTTACCATAAAACTATGTCCACGGAATATTATTAACACACTTTTTAGGATATTGTTTGCAATATTCCGCATTATTATTATGTTCGTAAAGCTTTTTGCGTTCATCTTTCATTTTACCGGCTTCAAAAACAGTGCAAGAAGCCACCATAATCAACATGAACAATATAAGAATTTTTTTCATAGTCCGAACTCCTTATATTAAAGACTTGAAGCATAATAAGCTTAAACTTATTAAAATAAACTTAGCACTGTATTCCCAAAATTTACTTCCTTCGTATGTTTCGCAGCATTTCCATAAGCCGCGCAATACCACATACATATAAACGGTAAATGCCGCGCCCAACAAAATATGAGAAGCAATATAAGGCAGTAAATTGCCTCTATGCAACATAATTGTCGGTGCATTCAAATGAATATACGAAATAAGATTGCGCGTGCATAAAGTGCGATAAGGACAAATCAATCGAAGTATACCGCTGTGCGTAATACTGGTTATAATATAGAAAAAGAAAAAGCCCAACAAACCGAACATCCAAAAAACCGTTTTTAAAGGATATTCACCTGCGCCAAGTTTCTTAAACATCAACCTTTCTCACTTTACTTAAAACGATGATACAATTTCGATATACGGCTTAACACCTAAGCTGCGCTTATATTCCGAAATATATTTTAATATATCGCCCCATTGCGTCCACTTGTCAACAAATTCTTTAGCATATTCCGGAGATTTTGACAGCTGTACTTTGATTATATCTTCCAAAAGTAAACGCGTAACTTTCTCCATGGCGGCAAAATCAATATGCAGCTTCTTATCTTCATCAAAGCTAAAAGCTTTATGATCGTGCAAATAGTTAAATTCAATCAAATCCGCAACACGATGTGCTTCTTTATCTTCCGGATAAGCCGTCATAAACAAACGACGAACCACCCATGTCGTATAGATTTTTTTAAGTTGCTCTTCACTGATTATACCGGCCTTAACATATTGCGGCATCATGGAAGCGGAAATAACATCGGCTTTATGCTCTTCAATAATATGCTGATAAATTCCCAAAGCCGTCTGATACGAGCTGTCCGGTCCCAAAGAGTGACCGTTTTCATGCCCGATAACAAACAAATGATCGGCCTCTTCATCATAATATTGATGCAATTCCGGACTAACCAAATGCTCCAGAATTTTTTGTGTTTTAGCTTTATCCGAACTCTGGCGAACCTGACGATGATAAACATTACGGCGTCCGCCGCCGTGCTGAAGCGAGCGCTTATCATTATTCGGTAAATTCTGAGCCAACGTAATTCCACCGCGACAAAGTGCATAATCTCCGGTTAAAGCGGCAATATCGGCATCAACCATTGTTTGTTTTAGTCCCTTACTTCCGCCGACATTTTGCGTGTATGTATCGGCAAAAGGCATAAGCGATGCTAATTTTGTCATTTCATCTTTGAAGGTTAGCAACAACTTTGTTCCTTCTTTATTAACGACACCGACACGCACGCCGAGCATATCTTTCGGAACCGGTTTAATATTCAATTCTTCCAGGCGCGCACATAATTCTTTATTGGAAAATATTGTCGGCGTCATCTGATCATCATAGTTTTCGCGGCTTATGGTAAATTCAAGCGGTGTATCTTGCATACGCGCCCAATGTTTATCGGCCAACTCGTCCATTTCATCATTATTTTGCAACAAAGCTTGAGCCTGCCAACCCAAAAAATCTTTAAATAATTCATCGGTTGTAAAGTGTGCGGCACATTCCAACTCGTTGGCAATTTCCGAAAACTCGTCGGCAAAATATTCGGTATAATCAAGCGCCGTCAACTCATCTTCCTGACGTCTGACCATGGTTCGAGCGCTTAAAATCTTTTTAACTTCGTCAATTTTATCTTCATCAAGCATTTTATCTATTATTTGATGAAATTCCTCTTCCGTTAAATCGGTCGGATAAAAATTGCGTCCCTGATAAATGTGAATACCTTCAAAAATCTCTACCGGTTCTTTATCTATACCGTTAGAACCGGCAACACCGTTCAGAAAATTAAATAATTTCAAGGCATCTGCCGCATATTCGCTGTTTGCAGCTTCGACTTCCAATGCCTGTTTTTGCGTCAAATTCAGCGGATGATCCATTTCAAGAGCAACATCATTCATTATTTTAGCCGCATTAATCAGATAGCCGAAAGCTTTTTTATCACCGTCAGACAAATTCAGGTATGACGGATGATTGGCATCGATCAATATCACTTGTCTGGTTTCTTCGGTTAATTTATGCTTCAGATCTTCTGCCGAATACTTCAAATTAAAACCGTTAATTTTCATCATTTATCTCCACTGATTTGAACTTATAAAAGTTAATTTCCTCATCCGGAACTTCCGACGGAATACCGGCTTTTTTGCGTACTGCCGCCGTCAATTCGGCCGGATCGTCCGGTCGTTCGTCGGCAATTAGTAAGGCCTTATACTCTTTATACTCGACATACACCCCGTCATCCTGATCCAAATAACTGATAAGCATTGTATCTTTAGCTTTATTAATTTTTTCTATATCGGTCAGTAAATTTATTCGAATATATTTAATCCTTTTCGCACCTATTTTGACGGCCGCTTTACGCGCTATATTAATTAAAGAAACAATAACACCCTTATCATAATTAATGATTTTTCGATCAAATATTTCCTTAAATTCTTCATCATACAACCGCACATACAGCCAGCCGCGGTCAAACATTCTGAAATTGCGCGCCGTTTTCTCCGGCCAGATTATATCTTCGGAACTATGCAAATTCATTTTAAAATACCGCAGCAATTCAGTTTCATAATGTTGTGTAAACAAGGCTAAATTGCGTTTTTGTTTCATCGCAACAGGCTCATCTTTATTGTTGGTTAAAGACAGCAACGAAAAGTAATCTTTTTCGACAGCATGCGCAATTTGCGTATCCACCACATCAAAAACTTCTAAGTGATAAAAATACTTTTGCGCAAAATAGACAGCTTCTTCCAACAGAAAATCAGTATTATCCGAATTAAAACCTTTAGACAGATCGGCTAACATCACAACCACGTTATGTTTATTATTTAAATATTCATCAATGGTCTTTTCGGCTGATAAATCATTATCATTTAAGACAATTTTTTTAATTTTATCAATGTGCATTACTTTTTCCAGCAACGCTATATGAGCCGAAATATCTCCGGTTTCATCTGCCACCAGAGCTATTTTTTCAACTTTATTATATCTGTAAATTTCGGCATATAATTTTTTAACAATCAACTGACTGTCCGGCGTAATTTTTTTAGGAACAACAACTATTTTAACATTCTGTTTCTTATAGTTATCAAAATGATTATAGTAAGTCGAAATATTTTTACGAACGGTCACCTTATCATCATAAAAAATGGCTGCCATTACCGGATTGACAACTTCGGCAACCTCTCGTACGCGCCCGTAATCAACAATTTTTTCATAATTGGCATATAAATTATCGTTGAAACGGATAACATTGGCCCAAACAATCAAAACCAAAACAGCCGCTAATAAAAGTCGACGTACAATTTTTTTAAAAAGATTTGTCGATTGCTTAGGCATTATTTTGTTCCTTAACACTCTGCAATAAAGAAGAAAAATCCGTAAAACGGATAATTCTCCCGTCCTGCTTTTCCGCATCGCCCCAAATCGGATTTCCTATACGAACAGCCTTCGCGCCGGCCGCAAGCGCGCACTTGCTGTCCATCGCACTGTCACCGACCATCCATACGCTTTCGGATGTAATATTTGTTGTAAATTTCTGCACGGCAAATTCGAGTTGCTGCGGCGCCGGCTTATCTTTCGGTGCCTCATGACCGCACACGATATTATCAAAAAGTTCCGGTTGATATAAGAACGGCAATTCAAATTCCAAAAGCCGACGGTCTTTGTTTGTCACAACAACAACTTTAACATTTTTATCGCGTAAAAGATTCAATAAATCAATCGCACCGACAGGTGCTTTGACTTTATTTGGCGCCAACTCACGATAGTAAGCGCAATATTTTTCATAAGCGGTAACGAAATTATCTCCGAAAATCAGCGGAAAATTATCCCTAAAAGACAAATCCGGATTACGTTTATTTTTAACGACTTCCCACTTTGGCAGACCATATTCGGCTAAAACTTTATCAATTGATTTAACCAAAACATCGCGATTAAGAGATAAGGTATTATCCCAATCAAAAGCGGCAACACGCAATTTTTCCACATTTAAGGTTTGAGATTGCACTTTTTGATATTTCCTTTGGTTAAAGCGATGACGGCATCTTCGACTTCTTCGACGATTTTCTCATCTAAAACGGCAACAACTTCTTTTTTCTCGGTATTAATTGTCAGATATTCATCGCCGTCTTCCAAATCAAGCCAATAGCGAACATCACCGTCATGATATTGATTTGCCTGCAGATTGGCATCTATTTTATCCAAGGCCGTAACTAAACGCGATTCCGGCGTCTTTTTATCTTCATATTCCTGATATAAATCAAAAATCTGCTCCCCGAGCAGTGCCGGTAGCATATTTTTGTATTTAAGCATGGCTTCACGTTCATTCAAATCTTTTTGGGCTTTCATCTCCGGATGCCGACGCTGTACCGAACGCGGACAATCACCGGTTTCGGCCTCGGCAATATCATGCACCAACGCCAATTCCAATAAACGCGTGTAGTTATATTCATGCTTCAAATAAGGATAGACGAGCATACATAGAAAACAAAGTTTAAAAGTATGCGAAGAATCGGTTTCAAACTGACCATCGGAAAGGCGTGTGGCACGTTTGACCAAACACGCCTTATCCAACACTTTCATAAAATTCAAGATTTGTGCGGCTTTATTTTGCATTTTTACCTATAAACTTTTTACCGCCCATATACGGTTGCAATTTGGCCGGAATCCGAACCGTTCCGTCAGCTTGCTGATGGTTTTCGATAAACGGAACCAACGCACGCGGTGTTGCAATACCGGTATTATTCAAGGTATGGCAAAATCTGACTTTACCGTCATTGGCACGATATCTCAAGTTCGTGCGGCGAGCCTGCCATTCGGTAATATTTGAGCAAGAGTGTGTTTCACGATAGCAATTTTGCGACGGAACCCAAGCTTCCAAATCGTATTGACGATATTTAGGCGCACCCATATCACCGGTACAGACCTCCAAAACCTGATACGGTAATTCCAAATCCTGTAAAACTTCTTCGGAAATCTGCAACAATTTCTTATGCCATTTTTCGCTTTCCTCTATATCGTTTTTGCAAATAACGAATTGTTCGGTCTTGAAAAACTGGTGTACACGCACCAAACCGCGGGTATCTTTACCGGCGGCACCGGCTTCACGACGGAAGCATGGCGAAAATCCGGCATACAAAATCGGCAATTCGGCTTCTGTCAGCATTTCATCGGCACGCAGTGAATTCAAAATCAACTCGGCCGTTCCGGACAAATATATATCATCGGCCGGCATATAATAAATTTCATCGCGTGCAAACGGCAGATATCCTTGATTATACAAAGGTTTTTCCTTAGAAATAGCCGGTACGGTTATCAAAGTAAAACCGTTCGCGCGCAATTTATCCATAACCATCATATGAATAGCTAATTCGAGCTGCGCCAAATCATTCTTGATTGCATATGTTCTGGAACCGGAAACTTTAGCAATCCTCTCCATTTCGCTCCAATCATTGATTTCCATTAACTCAATATGATCACGCGGTGTAAAATCAAAATGCGGCAAATCACCGACCTTGCGGGAAACAACGTTTGCGCTGTCATCCGGTCCTTCCGGACTGTCTTCGCTCGGATAGTTCGGCATTCTGAGCATCATATCATTGAATTTTGCTTCCAATTCGGATAATTTTTCTTGTTCGGCCTTAAATTGTTCACCGACTTCTTTACTCTTGGCAATAATTGCCGGACGATCCTCACTTGAGGCACTTTTGATTGAGTTACTCAGTTTATTTTTTTCTTCTGCCAAAGCCTGTGATGAGGTTTTCAACTTATTCATATCATAAAAAGTTTGTACCAATTCATCAACTTTTTCTGCCGGGAAACCTTTCTTCCCCAAGCTTTTTTTAACCCAATCGACATTATCGACGACAAATTTTATATCCAACATAGTTTTGTGCCTTCAAAAATTAAATTAAACCATGGAAAATTATACGTTGTTTCGATAAGATTACAACACAAATTTTCAGCTTATTGACTCTTTATCGACTATTAAATGCAATATTTATTGATTTTTTGCATAAATCGGAATAATTTAGCAAAGAATTGGAAAGGAAGATATAATGACAAATACAAATGATTTTGCAAAAAAGTGTATTTTGACCGGCGTTAAACCGACCGGAAAGCCGCATATCGGCAATTATTTCGGTGCCATTTTACCTGCCGTTAAGATGGGACATAAGGCCGAACGTTTTAATCTGTTTATTGCCGACTACCATGCCATTAACTTTATGAAAGATCCGCAGCTTCTGCAAACAGAAATCAAGGAAATTGCCTGCACCTATTTGGCAGCCGGCTTAGATCCGAAAACAGATTATTTTTATCGTCAATCGGATATTCCGGAAATCAATGAAATAACAACGATTCTCTATGCCTTCACGCCTAAAGGTTTCATGAATAAGTCGCATGCTTATAAAGCTGCCGTCGATAAAAACTTGGCCGATAACAAGCCGACCGATGACGGTATTAATATGGGCCTGTACACTTATCCGACCTTAATGGCTGCCGATATTTTATCAATGGATACCGATATCGTTCCGGTCGGTAAAGACCAGATTCAACACGTTGAAATTGCTCGTGATATTGCCGGTGCCGTTAATGCTTATTATGATAAAGAACTTTTAAAGCTGCCTAGTTACGTCACAGCCGAAAATGTTGCCGTACTGCCGGGTATTGATGGCCGTAAAATGAGTAAATCTTACAACAATGTCGTTCCTATATTTGAAGATGATAAGACCATCAAAAAGGCCGTTTATTCAACCGTAACCGACTCGAAACCGATCGAAGAACCGAAAAATCCGGATGATGTTATTGTTTATCAAATCTATAAATGTCTGGCTCGTCCGGAACAGGTTGCCGAAATGGCTGACGGGTTAAAACAGGGTAAACTCGGCTATGGCCACATTAAAGCCATGCTGTTAGATACGATTTTGGAACAGACCAAAGACGCTAAAGAAATCTATAACTACTATGTGGCTCATTATGACGAAGCCCGCGGTTTCTTAGAAGATGGTGCCGCCAAAGCACGTCCGTATGCTCAAAAAACATTGGCTCGCTTAAAAGAAACATTGTTTGGTAATTTATAAAATCGATTAAATACGATTATGCAAAAAACCGGCACTTATTGTGCCGGTTTTGTTTCTTGTTGCTGCGCTTCAGTCGCTTGCTGTTGCGCTTCCAATTCTTTTTTCATGGCCTCGGTTGCCCGTTTCTTCAATTCTTCCTCACGCAAACGTTGCTGCTCAGCCTCCTGCTCTTTAACACGCTGTTCAAGACGCTCTTTCATCAAGCGTTCCATTTTTTCGATTTCCGATTCGACACGATTCGGTTTATCTACCGCATAAATAGCATAACGCCATGCAAATGAACATGATGAATCGCTTCGAGAACAAGAGCATCCGCCTTCGGCATTATCCCTTGTAAAAGGTGTCGGAATAAACGAATCACCAGGTTTTGCCACGTTAAGCGCATAGTGTTTACGAGGCTGAATTGTGCGAATACGCCCGAATTTATCTATAAATTCTATCGGTTTTTCTTCTTCATATATTTTATCGATTTCATCTAAGGCTGTATCTCTTTCACCATCATAATCGCCGATTGCAACAGCCATCAAACCGTTAATTTTATCACCCCAGTTCAATACGGCCAGATTAACGCATACGCTGTGCGGCAATCCTCTATACGCCATTTTAAATGTCGGGGATTCCACGGCTTCCTTAATATTTTCCAAAGGCCGCGAAGCCTCAATAACGATATTGCCGTTGTATAAATTATACGCTTCTTTACCGTCAACGATTGATTCCGGAATTGCTCCGAGCTCAATCAATCTTTCCATGGATATTTCTTTTTCTTCGCTGTAAATAGCATAGGCCTTGCGAACATTATCGATAATCTGCGATACTTGTTGTGTGGTCGCATTCAAGAGTGTATCCTGTTCCAATTTATATTTGGATTGTGCCGCAAACTTATGCATTTTATACATAGCGCCGCCGACAAAGACAACCAGCAAAAACAGAACTTCGAGAAACAATTTCATCTTTGCTTCGCGTGCTTCTTTCCGACGACGGGCAGCACGTCGTTCTTCAAGAATCTTGCGTTCGATAGCTTCTTGAGCTAATTCGGCTTCTGTCTTTTGCTTAATTTCTTCCATAAACTACCCCGTTATTCTCCCGTGGCAATGTTTGAACTTTTTGCCACTACCGCAAGGGCACGGATCATTACGGCCGACATTGGCAAAAATTTTCGGATCAAGCTTATCCCCGTCAATCGTTTCTCCGTCACGGACAATTGACACTTTGCGATTTTGCTCTTTTTCCATGGCTTGTTCAAGTTTTTCGCGCGTTTCAGGTTGCAAAACCGTATGACAGACAATGATTACCAATCTTTCTTTAAGAGTCTTCAGTAAATTTGAAAACATCATAAATGCTTCTTTTTTGTATTCGTTCAACGGATCTTTTTGTCCGTAAGCGCGCAAAACAATGGTTCGACGCATTAAATCAAGCGCTGCAATATGATCTTTCCACAATTGATCCAATACCTGCAACAACAAGCTCTTATGAATCATCTGAACGGCTTCAGGCGGGACGTTGGCATTTCTTTCTTCCAAACGCTTATCAACCTCTTCAAAAATCATCTCTTTGAGCTTTTCGCTATCCATGTCCGGCTGATTACACCAATTTGCTATCGGCAAAACAAAACTCGTTACGTTTTGCAAATCTTGTTTTAAGCCTTCTTTATTCCATTCTTCGACCGAAGTTCCGTAAGGAACATGTGCATCAATAATGCCGCTTAAATAATCATCACGCATTTCTTTAATGCTTTCGGAAACATCTTCCTGTTCCATAATATCACGACGTTCGGCATAAATAATTTTACGCTGATCGTTCATAACATTATCAAATTTAAGCAAATCTTTACGGATATCAAAGTTGCGTTCTTCGACTTTTTTCTGAGCTTTTTCAAGAGCCTTACTGATCCACGGATGGACCAATGCTTCGCCTTCAGGTAAGCCTAAGCGCTGTAAAACATTAGACATTTTTTCGGAACCGAAAATACGCATTAAATCATCTTCCATTGAAAGGAAAAATTTAGACGTTCCCGGATCACCCTGACGACCGGAACGACCGCGCAACTGGTTATCAATACGACGGCTTTCATGGCGCTCGGTGCCGATAATAAACAAACCGCCGGCCGCCAAAACTTTTTCTTTATCTGCAGCGACTTCTTTTTCGATTTTTTCTTTTAAGGCCGCAACCTGCTCCGGCGTTTCTTCGCCGGTCAGTTGTTCTTTCAGTTTCATTTCCGGATTACCGCCGAGCTGAATATCGGTACCGCGACCGGCCATATTGGTTGCAATTGTAATAGCACCCGAAACGCCGGCTTGTGCAACAATAGCAGCTTCTTTGTCGTGGTGACGGGCATTCAAGACTTCAAACTTAACATCCGGTGCCGCTTTATGCAGCAATTCGGCAACAATTTCCGACTTTTCGACAGAAGTTGTACCGACCAATACCGGTTGACCGCGACGATGACAATCCAATATCGTATTGATAATGGCTCGATACTTTTCGGCAGCCGTGCGATAAACTTCGTCTTGCAAATCTTCACGTTTAACCGGTTTATTGGTCGGAATTTCAACACAAACCAAGTTATAAATATCGCAAAACTCTGTTTCTTCGGTCATAGCCGTACCGGTCATACCGGCCAACTTCGGATATAAACGGAAATAATTTTGGAATGTAATAGAAGCCAATGTCTGATTTTCGGACTGAATGGTTACTCCTTCTTTGGCTTCCAAAGCCTGATGCAAACCGTCGCTGAAACGGCGACCTTCCATAATACGACCGGTAAATTCGTCAACAATAACGACTTTATCATCTTTAACAATGTAATCTACATCACGTTGGAACATTTTATGGGCACGCAAACCGTTGTTAACATGCTGAACCAGATTAACATTGCCTATATCATAAAGCGAGCCTTCTTTAATCAGTCCGACTTCACGCAAAAGCTGTTCAATATGTTCCATACCGCTTTCGGTAAGAGTAACGCTCTTTTGTTTTTCATCCTTTTCATAATCGGAATCTTTAAGCTGCGGAATAATCTTGGCAATTGTCAAATATGTTGATGAAGAATCTTCGGCTTCGCCTGAAATAATCAGCGGTGTACGGGCTTCATCGATTAAAATGGAGTCAACTTCATCGACAATGGCGAAATTAAAATCACGTTGTACTTTTTCATATAAATTGAATTTCATATTATCGCGCAGATAATCAAACCCCAATTCATTATTCGTACCGTAAACGATATCGGCATTATAGGCCATACGGCGTTCATTATCGTTTTTACCGTGAATAATATAATCTACACTTAAGCCTAAAAAGCGATAAATCTGCCCCATCCATTGAGCATCACGTTGGGCCAAATAATCATTTACGGTAACGATGTGTACGCCTTTACCTTCAAGCGCGTTCAAGTATGCGGCCAATGTGGCCACCAAAGTTTTACCTTCGCCGGTCTTCATTTCGGCAATCATACCTTTATGCAAGACAATACCGCCGATAAGTTGGACATCATAGTGTCTTTGTCCCATAACACGTTTAGCAGCCTCACGCACTGTTGCAAAGGCTTCCGGCAACAAATCATCTAAAGTTTCGCCCTCTTTAATACGACTGCGATACTCATCGGTTTTAGCTTTTAATTCTTCATCGGAAAGCTTTTCGAAATCCGGTTCTAAAGCATTGATTTGATTAACTATTTTATACTGTTTTTTTACAAAGCGATCATTGGCGCTACCAAAAATTTTACGAGCTATTTGTCCTAACATTAGTGTTTCCTATATAAATTACGTCACTTTATACTTAGTTTGAATAAATGATAAAGTCAATATATGCGCAAAAGTTATGAACTTATTATAAAAAATATTTGAATTTTAATTGAAATTTAAAATTATGCCTATATTATGAGGTCGATTGTTTTATGGAGGAATTTAAATGCAAAAGAAATATATTTTCGCGACATCTGCCGCTCTGGTTGTATTGATTGCCGGTGCTTTCACATACAAAGTATATGCTGAAAGAAATAACGGTATTGCCGCAATCGTTAACGGTGAGCAAATTACGGTTGCCGAAGTCAGAGAAGCTTGTGATCAAAATCCGCAATTCAGCTCAAATGCTAAATTTGAAGAATTTTACAATTATGCTCTTGATGTTATGGTTAATGCAAAGTTAGCCTTACAAGCAGCAACAAAAGCTAATATTCAGGCAACTCCCGAATATCAAAAACAGCTTGCTGCCGTTCAAGATGAAATTGCTCGTCAAGTTTATCTTGACCAACAAATCAATGCTAAAATTACACCGGCTGAAGTTAAAAAAGCTTACGATGAATATGTAGCCGGCTTTAAGAGCAGCAAAGAAGTAAAAGCTAAACACATTTTGGTACAAACCGAAGATTTGGCAAAAGAAATTATTGCTAAATTAGACAGCAAAGAAGCTTCTTTTGAAGAATTAGCTCAAAAATATTCCGACGACCAACCGGAGCTCGGTTACTTCACCGAAGAGATGATGGTTCCTGAATTCTCTAAAGCTGCTTTCGCAATGGAAAAGAATACTTATTCAAAAGAACCGGTTAAAACAGAATTCGGTTATCATATCATCTTGGTTGAAGATACCCGCGATTCGCAACCTTTGCCTTTTGAAGCTTTGGAAGAACAAATTAAAGGCAAGTTGGCTCGTCAGGCCGTTGAACAAATCGTTGACGGTTTAAACAAAGATGCCCAAATCGAAAAATTTGATTTAAACGGTAAGAAAATCGAAGCTGCTAAAAAAGAAGCTGTTGAAACGACTAAACCGGCTGAAGCTAAATAATTCGATTAGTAATTAATCATAAAAAAATCCCGCATAGTGCGGGATTTTTTTATTCTGCTTTGTATTTATGACATTTGTAATCCGCCTAAAACGGCCTCAAAATCTTCTCTTTGCGGCGAACAGATATATGCGCCTATTTTAACATCATCGGCATCATGAATTAAATAAAACTTACGCAATTGCATATATTCTTCACCATCAAGTGAATAACTTGCGATATAACAGCCTTTACGTCTTTTAAGCCTGTACCATATATGGTTGGTTCCTTGCGGTAAAGGAATAGTTGCCAAATCGGAATAGCCGTCATTCGTCAGGCAAGTGGCCAGCATCGGTGCATTATCATTTTCGTACATAATTGATGCCTTAAACCAATTATTAACATCAATACGAGCCATTATACCGCATTGATCGAATGATTCGGGCTGTCCAAACTTCCAGTCCAAATCACAACAAAAATCACCCAACACATAGCTGAAAAAGAAATGCCCGTCATCTTTTCTGAAATCATAACGCGCACAAGCCCAAAAATCGGTTCGATATTTCGAAGTAACATGCATACCATCATCATCAAAACGCACGCGCTGTGGCTCATTCATCCAGTCAAATTCTTTAAGCGTCTCTAACAGCATTAAAAACTCCTGACAGCATAATTTTGCATTTGTCCGGCTACTGCCGTCAGTGCCGCATCACCGCCTTTTGGCATAACAATTTGCAAGTTGACTATTTCATCTCCCTGTCCAGAGCGTGACTTTATACCTTGCCCCTTCAAGCGTAATTTATCACCGCTGGAAGAAAACGGCGGAACCGTTACGGCAACTTTGCCGTGAATGGTAGGTATTGTTATTTTGGCACCTTTAATTGCCTCGACAACCGAAATCGGTAAATCGAGCACAATATTGAGACCATCTGCCTTAAAATAAGGATGTTCATCAACTGATATGGTAATTAAAGCATCGCCGTTCTCACCGCCGCTCGGACTGATATCGCCCATACCTTTTAAACGAAGGGTCTGACCGCTTTGCGTGCCGGCGGGAACTTTAACATTGATGTTTTTACCGCCCATATTTACTTTCTTTTCAACACCCAAGGCTGCGTCCAAGAAATCGACACGCATATTAAATGAAACATCATGTCCTTTAGCGGCACGACGTCCGGTTTTAAAACCGCCGGAATTGCCTCCGGTAAACTGCGAAAAGATATCTTCACCGAATATAGAAGAAAAATCGAAACCATGTGCGCCGCCAAAACCGCCACCGAACGGATTTGCTCCGCCATAGCCGTAAGAACCGCCACCACCGCCGAAACCGGCACCGAAACCCGTCGGTTTGCCGTCGGCATCTATTTCATTATTATCATATTTTTTACGCTTTTCGGCATTACCGATAATATCATAAGCATTTGATATTTCTTTAAACTTCTCGGCGGCATTTTTATCGTCTTTATTCAAATCCGGATGATATTTACGCGCGAGCTTACGATATGCAGATTTAATCTCTGCTTCCGTTGCGGTTTTACTGACACCTAAAATCTGATATAAATCCTTTGCCATTGCAATATCTCCCTAAGTAATTATATAGGGATAAAATTATTCCGTTGCAAGGTCGACACAATCGAATGTAGCTCTTCTCTTATGATTTTTATGCAGGTATATATCACGCAAGTAAGCTTTTTTACCCGGATTTGTTTCAAAACAATACGCCGAAGCCAAAGTTGCCACTTTATCTACGCGAACATCGGAATATTCATAGACAACATAATCATCTCCCATTGCTTTAACGGAAATATTATATCGATATAAATCTTCTTCCGGCATTGTATACTCGGCGGTATACCCTGTCTCGTCATAAGTTGCGGCAGGAGCCGGCTGATTAACGGTTCTGGCACGGCAGGAACATAACACTGCAAGCAATCCGATAAATACAAATTTTTTCATCATAACCTCTCTTTATAGCCATAGAGCCTATTCTATTAAGTGAGATTATAGATAAAAGATATTAAACAATTCTTAATTGGCTAAAAGATTATAAATCTTATCACCGGCTTCATTTAAAATTTTAACAACCTCATCATTTTTCAGATTACGTCTTTTATTATTGCTGAGCTTACTCATTATTTTTTCCATTTTGCGATGAAATTCGCGTGTATTTTCAACATTTTCAAAATCTTTAGAGTACTTTTCATCACCAATTTTATAATTAGCGACTTCCTTAACAATCAGCAAATTGCGAGCCGTGCGTTCATCACCCGAATTCCTGAGCGATCCGCGCATGGTTTTAATCACGGGATTATCTCTAATCTGATTATCATAAGCTTGTGTTTCAACAGGCATAAAAAACAACATCGACAGAGCTAACATCGCAACTTTCATCATATTTGCATCTCCTTATTAAATTTTGCTTGCCATATTTTGTATATAACATATATTAAGCAAAAAGCAAAATTAAATCTGCGGAGTATGATATGAAAAAAATACTTTGGGCTCTAATGGATGACAGACGCGGCAGTGTCGGACAGGCTTTAGGGATAATTACGGCCCTCGATAACCAAAAAATAACCGCTGTTGAAAAGAAAATCGTTTACACCAAAACCGCATCATTGCCAAATTGGCTGCGCGGTCGCAGTCTTTTAGGCCTGACAGCCGAAAGCAAAGCCGAAATAACACCGCCTTTTCCGGATTATGTGATGTCTATCAGCCGCCGTACGGTTCCGGTTGCTCGATATATTAAGAAATTGTCGCCGCAGACCAAACTTATACAACTCATGCACCCCGGAAACACCGGTATTAACGACTTTTCACTGATTGTTGTACCGGAACATGATAAAAATAAAAAATGCACGGCAAATGTTCACTATATCATCGGATGCCCGCACCGTGTAACACCTGAATACTTGAGTACCGCCAAAGAAGAGTGGGCAAGTGAATTTGCCGATTTACCCAAACCTTTAACAGCCGTTATTGTCGGCGGTGCCATCAAAGGCAAACCTTTTTCCGATGAAAATGCTTTGGCTCTCGGCCAATCAATCCGAAAATTTAAGGAAAAAACCGGAGGTTCGATTTTAATTACAACTTCACGCCGCACCGGCATAAATGCTGAAAAAATCATCTTAAATGAAATCAAAGATATTCCGCAATACACATTTTTATGGGGAGATACCAAAAAAAACCCGTATAGCGGCTTTTTAGCCTGTGCCGATAATATTATCGTTACCGGCGATTCTGTTTCAATGTGCTGCGAAGCTACCGGCACCGGCAAACCGATTTATTTGTTTACGGGTAAAAATTGGCTCACCTCCAAACATCAACGCTTTGTTCAATCGTTATGCGACGGTAAATGCGCAACCATGATTGATGATGAAAATGCCGCAACATTTAAACCGCAAAACAGTTTAAACGCCGCTCAAGAAATCGCCGAGTTAATCGAAAAATTATAGAATCAGCCGAGATTCTCGCGCCTTTGGCGCAAGAATGACTTTTCTTAAAAGAAATGCGCCGTTGTTTTTCGACGACGTGTACACATTAGTACACGAGGAAATTGCACAGCTTATGAGGAAAACTCGGCTGATGCGGGAAATGCGCCGTTATTTTTCGACGACGTGTACACATTAGTACACGAAGAAATTGCACGGCTTATGAGGAAAACTCGGCTGATGCGGGAAATGCGCCGTTATTTTTCGACGACG
>CAMVHF010000003.1 GCA_947167235.1 uncultured Alphaproteobacteria bacterium | reverse complement strand
TTAGCAATGCGCTTGTGGCGGAATCGGTAGACGCTGCAGACTTAAAATCTGTTGGGATTTATCCCGTGCCAGTTCAAGTCTGGCCTAGCGCACCAAAATAACCTCCCTTCACGGGAGGTTTTTTTGTGCCGTAAGGACAGCTTGGACTGGCAGCAGTGCCAGTTCACTCAAGATATTAGGCAGGCATTGGCTGCCGGTCGCCGCAGGCGAAATATCGCAGAGGACAACGAGCAAAGCGAGTTGGCAATTCTGGCGTGGATTGCATAAGCAAGACACATAAAAGCGCACCAAAATAAAGATATTAAATTAATTAAAAACTGTAACCTAAATCAAACATATAATAAGCTTTATGTTTGGATTCAATCGGCTTGTTGGCAGATGCTTCAAGCATGAATTGCTCGTAATTATATTTTAGTTTTGCTTGTAATAATCCGAAATCACGATTTAAACGATTACTCTCGATTTCATAAAAGCCTTCCATACCGTTTAAGGAAGCTTTTTGGGTATATTTATTACCGAATTCATGATTATATTTACCACCGGCAATAAGTGTCAAAAGGTGCTTATCATTGAACTTAAATTTCTTTTGAACATCAAGACCGACCGATGAAACGGCAGACATAATGTTTTTAGATTTTAAGCGCAAACCGTTGTTGCTTTCGTTATCACCTTTCATGTACATACCTGTTACCGATAAACCGATATTCGGCTCGATTTGAACATAATCAAAATCAACGGAATGTTTGGCAGCCGTGTCGATACCATAGTAATATTCTTTTGTTTGAGCTTTATTCTTATCGTTTTCGGCAACACGACGATAATGACCGCGACCGAAACCGGCTTTAGGCTTGATTAAAGCTGAAGTTTTGCCGTATTGCGCACTTACCGGAACAAATACTTCCAAAATATTATTATAGCGGTTTGAACCGTCGGTATAATCACTGTCGGCACGAATTGCCGATACACCTAAACCGATGCGTAATTTGTTTTGCAGTACAAAATCATTAATGTTATATGCGGCAATAATATTGTCTTTATAGCCGCTGACACTGTTTTTGCTATCGACTTTATTTTTATAAGTCAATATCTTAGAAAGATGACGAGATTCCAAACCAGTGTTTTCAAGTAAATCGGAATTAATCTCGTTTTGTACGGTTCTTTCGTTATCTAAGTTTTGCTTTGCCAGATTAGGAACAAAATTCAGTCCGAAGTTTTTATCTAAAGCAGTGTTGAAAGCACTTTGAGAAGATAATTTTTTCAAAGAACCGAATAAAGATTCATTGTTTTGTTTGGCATAATTGTTTTCCATAAATGTAGCAAGAGATGCATTATCGGTTAGCTTAGCAAAAGACTTTTTGGTTAAAACGATATCGGTATTACCATTATCATTTATAGCCTTATCTGCCGTAAACATATAAGATTCGGAAACAACATTAACACCGTCATCTTGACCGACCAAAGAATCGGTATTTGTATAAACTTCATTAAAACCGTCCTCAACTAAAGAGGTTGAAGCTGAAACCGTACCGGTTAAAGACGGTGCCTGATAGGTTCCGTTTTGACCGATACTGTACGAAACATTGGTATCATCAAAATCTAAAGCGGAACTTACATTTAATAAACCGGTATTTACAAAACGGATATTACTTAAAATACCGGTACTGACAGCTGATGAACTTGACGTTTTAGAAGGTTTATAATGTTTTTGGGTTTCGCTCGGGACATTCATATTGGCTTCAAAGTCAGGATCTTCCGTACCTTCTTTTAAAGCTTCATACTGGCAATCCAAATATATTGGAGTAGGAGCGGTTATGGTACCCGAATTATTGATGGTTAAATAAACATCTTTTGATGCAACGGTTACATAAATACCATAGCTGTTTGAAATGATTTCATTACTGTTGGATATAAGTGTCGTATCTTCTTCTTCTTTACCTTCGGCATAAGCATTAATACCGATATATCCGGCATAGATTGTGCCGCTGTTTGTGATATATGCACCGGATTGCGTGACATTAATACCTATTGAAGGTTTACTACTGGTTGAACCGATGGTGCCTTGATTTGTGATGTTGGTATGTTCACCGGACGAGAGTATACCTGCAGATGAGGCTCCTTCGATTTTACCGTTAGATGCATTGAGGATGGTTGTATAATTGCCGCTTGCGGATATACCCGTATTCATCGATCCTTCAATGGTTTTATTGTTTGTTATGGTTACATTCTCGCCTAAAGTATTGATGGCTGCACCGCTACCGTCGCTGTAAACGGTGATTTTGCCGTTATTTTCGACAGATGCCGTATCACTTTTTGAAAATAAACCGTAAGAATTATTGACAACATTGGAATCAGAACCAACGATTATTTCGGCATTTTCTTCGTTTTTGATGTTGGTATTACCCATCGCATACATGGCGACACTGAAAGAACCTTTTACGTTAATTATTTTATAGTTTTTCATCAATGTATAAGTGCTTGATGAAAGAGCACCCATACCGATAGAATATTCTTTACGAGTTATGATTGTACCGCTGTTAATCATAGCAGCATTTTGTTGTGAAATACTTGCCATGGCTGCCGACATATAGAAATTTGTGTCTATCGTGCCTTTGTTTTCGATATAAGCGGAAGAAATAGTTTCAGAGTTAAGGAACATACCGATAGCGTTACCTTCAGTACCGAATTTATTTTCGTTAAGGAAAATCGTACCGTTATTTTCGGCAACACCGCGCAAAGTTTCAACCGCCATTACCGATGTGAAAGATGAACCGTTTAAATTGATGTATTTTCCGGCGTTATTGTACAGAAATTCGGTTGTTGAAGATGTATCTCCGGCAGAACTTTTGGTTGTCATAACGGATCTAAGATTGTTTTCATCAACGGTTAAACTGGCAAACGGATCATTTGCCGACCCCGGTAAAGAAGGTATTCCCGGTTCTGAAATATCGTAATTAATTGTACCGTTATTTCGAAGCACACTGTAATAACCAGCAAAGACTCTAGTCCCTTCAGGGTGACTTGAATCATCAATATTTGTTGCACTGGAATGAATATGGATAACACCGTCATTACAGATTTCGACACCGCCGGAAAAATCATTTTTCATGGCTATGGAATTGTAAGAAAATACATCGATTGTACCATAGTTATTCATTTTAACAGCATTGGAATCGCCTGAGCCGTACATACCTATATTTCCGACATATAACGTATCGGCATCAACAACAGCGGAGTAATTGCTCATATCTTTACCAACAATAATATTGGAATTGACGTTATTATTTAAGGTTCCGCCGTTATATGATGCCATACCGTAACTGTTACTGGCTTCAATATAAATCGTACCGTTATTGTTTAGAACTTGCTTGGTGTTTGTATATAAACCGGATACCGTACCACTGCCTTCAACAGCCAACATACCATAGTTAATAACTTTATTACTGGCGTTTGTGATAATTTGAATAGTTCCGTTATTATTTAAGTTAGAACCATGTACCGATTGCATACCGGCACCTGTTCCGGTCGTAGTCGAGGATGCACTGCCGCCTTCGGAACCGTAATCGGCCAAAGTAAGTGTAATGACACCGGTAGATGTATTAACAGCTGTTGTATTGGCTTCGGCACGCATACCGACAATACCGCCCGTCCCTTTTCTTAAAGGCGTATCATCGGCAGCTTGATATATACCGGTATATCCTATATTGATTTTACCGCTGTTGGTTAAAGTTACTTTTTCGGCACGGGTTATATTTTTGGTTCCATTCAAAAATCCTTCATCTAAAAAGCTTCCCATGGCGATACTGGTTAAATTAACGGTAGTGCCTGTGGTACCGCTGTCGCCGGCGCTTAAATTAATTTCGCCGGTTTCCGAATTTGTTAAAGTGATTTTATCATCTTGTACATCACTTCCGACATTCAAAATCATGGCTTCCATACCGATAATATTACCTTTTATGGCTGTTGTTGCCGATTCCTGATCTGATGATGAGGCTAATATTTCAGGCACATAAAAAGGTGAATCATCATCTTCTTCTTCACTACTTTTACCGGAGTTTTCACCTTCTTCGGGTTCAACATAAACTTTAGTCGCCGTACCGCGAATATCACCATTGTTTATTAAAGAAGAATTGGTATCGGCATACATACCGACAACGGTTTTTTTGATGTCATCGCCGGCAAAATTCAAGTCAATACCCAGCGAACTTGTTCTTGTGATAATACCGGAAGCATTATTAATAGCTGACGAACTGTTACTGGCAATCATGGCCAGTGTTGCATTGGCCGAATCAGCTTTAATATAGCCATTGTTGATAACTTTGGATTTGTTAATGGCAACCATACCGGCAGAAGCCGTACCGAGTTCAATAATACCGGCAGGAGAATTTGTATATGTTCCGCCTTTTCGAGCCAGTAAACCGCGATAAATATAACCGGTTGTATTCATAACATCGCTGAAAAGGTTAATGGTTTTAACCTGATCCTTGGTTATTTTTTTATTGGTAATAACCAAAGTCGATTTAAAAGAAGCTGAGCCGGAGGTTTTTTTGTAAGTTTCACCTTTTGAAGCTAAGATAGTACCTAAACTGTCATAAGTTTCGGTATGATCTTTTCCGTCGCTACCGTCACCGCCGCCACCACCGCCGCCGCCATGGCCGACAGCAATGGCAACACCGGCTCCTATAACAGCCAGACCGCCTAAAATCCACCATGTTCTCGGTGAAATACTGTATGATTCGCCGCCTACTTTGCTGAAAGCTTCTCTAGGAGCGGCCGTTACCGGTACAGCTTTTGAAGAATTTACGAATTCATCATAATCATCAATATTTTGTACGCAAGGATGATGCGGATTTGCGCCTGCGGCACGAAAACTGTTGTAAGTGTACGAATCATGTCTTTTGGCGGCTATACATAAACCGGTATCACCATCCGGTGTGACGACATCAATATTCATACCGCGGCGTACGGAAGCGCGCAAAGCTTCAACATCACCGTTTTGAGCCAGACTGTACATTTTTCTGAAAGATAAAGGCGCTAAATTATTAGCTTTTGCCGAATACGGAAACATAATGGCAAATGAAAAAGAAACAGCCGTTGACAGGCATACTACTTTATTAAAAAATGCATTTTTTTGCATATTACAGCCTTTCGCATACAAAACATCAGTATCAGCCTAACTTAAAAAATTTAAGTTTTGGTAAATAATGCAAAAAAAAGCCCCGTTTCAAACCGAAACGAGGCATAATTTTTTTAATTTTTAGAAGAAGATAACTCAATTTTTTTGAATTTTTGTTTTTCTTCCGATGATTTTGGAATGCAAACAGTTAAAACACCGTTGTTATAATCGGCGGATACTTTATCATAATCCAAATCCCACGGTAAAGGAATTGTACGCTTAAACATACCGTATGAAATTTCAGAAAAGTAGGCATCTTTATCTGTTTTTTCAAAGGCATTTTTCTTTTCGCCGCATAAAGACAGATATCCGTCCGATGAAATCTGTAAATCGAGATTTTTTTCATCGATTCCCGGTAATTCGGCAGTAACGTTGACTGCTTCTTTGGTTTCGGTTACCTGAATTTTCGGTTCCATTTCAACGGCGGCTGTTTCGGCACCGAAAGTCGGTGTATCAAAATAATTCCAAAAATAGTTCATTAAATGGTTAAAATCGTTCATTCTGCTCAAAGACGGTAAATCCTGATGATTGCGTCCCGAGTTGTTTGTTATCATGTTTTTCATTTAACTCACCTATTCGCTGATTTCCACATCGATATCTTCTTCATAAACAGAGCCCTTTTTAGTACCGCAACCGCAGCCGCTGCTTTGTGAAGATGAAGATTGACAAGATGATTTATTTCCGGACAATGATTTTTTATTTAATTTCATATTATTTCTCCTCATATTGTTAATTTTCGTAAAAACTTTTGTTTTCACGCTTTAAGAAATAAATATGAAATGAGAAAAACAAAGGTATCTATTAGGTTATTAAACCTCTGATTATTTTTCTTTGGTTTCGTGATAAGACTTTTCGGTATTAACCTTCCATATAGAGTTTTTATCTTTTTCTTCGCCCAGAATATGTTTAACGGCCAAAAATGACGTCGCCATAGAGTGATCCATGTTGTTATATCTGTGCTGACCGTTACGGCCTATACAATACAAATTTGAAAAAGAATTCAAATAATCGATTAATTTATCAATATCTTTATAAGTATCAAAATACGCCGGGTAAGCCTTTTTAACTTTTTCGACATGGTAATCCATAACATCATCATTAGAAGCAATAACACCCATGCGAACAAGTTCATCAACACCTAATTTATGCCATTCATCATCGGTCATATTCCAAAACTTATCGCCTTCTTTGCAAAAATACTCCAGACCGATCCAAACGGTATTTTGCGGATTGGCAACCAGATAAGGCGACCAGTTGTTGAATATTTGAATTCGACCGAGTTTAACTCCTGTATCTTGTACATAAATCCAGCAATCCGGCACAATATTGTTGAGTGTTTTCAAGTTTGTTTTATTTTTTAAATCCAGTTTTTTAAGCAGTAAACCGACGGTAACAAAATCACGATACGGTAAACCTTGAGCGATATCCGATATATTTTGCGGTGCATTTTCCAAACCGGCAACTAAGTCTTTTAGCGGCATTGAAGACATAAAGATATCGGCTTCGAGCGTATTTATTTTACCGTCTTTTTCATAAAATAGCTGTGTAAAACGATTGTTTTCTTCGTAGAATTTAATGACTTTTGCGTTTTTGATAATGGTTCCGCCCATTTTTTCGATTTCGGATGCAGCGGTTTCCCATAATTGTCCCGGTCCGTATTTAGGATAGCTGAATTCTTCAATTAAGGAAGTTTCAACTTGTTTGTTTTTAACCGGAATGATTTTTTCAAAAATATTTTTCAAAATAGCGACAATAGATAATCCTTTAACGCGTTGTGCACCCCAATCCGCAGAAATATCGCGCGGATGTCTGCCCCATAACTTTTCGGTGTAGCCTTCAAAAAACATCGAATAAAGCTTGCGTCCGAAGCGGTTAATGTAAAAATTTTCCAAAGATGTTTCCGGTAATTTGCGTATAAGCGCCCAAATATAACTGAAACCGGCAATTGCGGTAGTAAAAAATCCCATATTCATAATGGTATTTAAATTCATTTTTACCGGATAATCAAAAAATTTGCGCTTATAATAAATCCGTGAAATACGGCGACGTTTAAGCATAACAATATCTTCTTTTTGCGGATCCGGTCCGTTCGGATTAAGCTCGAACTCACGCTTTGTTTGTAAATCATCATACGAAGGAGCGCCTTGCAGTGGCATTAAATTATTCCACCATTCGGTAACCTCGGTATCCTTAGAGAAAAAACGATGTCCGCCGATATCCATGCGGTTACCTTTATAACGTGCCGTGCGCGAAATTCCGCCGATATAGTCGCTTTCTTCTAAAACCGTTACATTGTAATCATTTGATTTTTTTAACAACTCATAAGCTGCTGTTATGCCGGCAGGTCCGGCACCGATAATAACGACTTTTTTCATATTGGCCTCCTTCGGATGTTTTTCGCATTATACAAAAAAAATCTGAAAAAATACAACAATATATTGCTTTATTTGAGGATAATATTAAAATCTTCACGGAGGCGGATATGAATAAAATACTGAAATTTATCGATTTTATATTAAAAAACAATATATTGATGTTATTGTTTTTTTGCATCATTGCCGTGTCGATAAGCCTTCATTTTCGCTATGAAATAATAAGCGATTTCAGTAACTATCACTATTATTTGCCGTGGGCTTTTTTTAATGATCGGACATTTACGGATATAGCTTTGGCTATGGAAAACAGTTATCATAATCCTTTAGCTGATATGCCGTATTATTTTTTGGTTAAATATTTTAATGATAATCCGACGATATTTTATATTTATACCGGTATGTATTACGGTATTTTGATATTTATTTTCTATAAACTTTGCCGATTGGTTTTTAAGCCGGAACAAAAAACAGAACTTTTATTGACGATGATTATAGCTATGACCGGATTCGCAACACTGTCGCAGATCGGTACTTCATCAAACGAAATTTTGGTATGTTCCGGTATAATGGCCGGTTTGTATTTGTTGTATAAAGAACTTTTTGTGTTACAAAAAGAAAGAGGTTATATTTTGTTTATATCCGGCGGTATAATGGGGATGATGCTCGGTTTAAAACTGACGGTAATCGTATATTGTGTTGCGGCCGGATGTACATTGATATTATTTTATAAAACACTGCAAACACCGGTTAAAACCATCATTATATTTGCTTTAGGCGGGTTAACGGGATTTTTGATTGTAAACGGTTGGTGGATGTATATTTTGTATGAGCATTTCGGAAATCCGCTTTTTCCGTACTTGAATAATGTTTTTAAATCACCGTATTATGCCGAAAAATTTTTAACTTACAGTGATTTTTACGAAAAAGAAGCGGCTGACTATTTTTTATTCCCGTATAAGGCTTCATTTCAATTGAATAATCAAGTTACCTCGGAAACGGAGATGCTGGATGTCCGATTGGCTTTAGGTTACACCCTTTTATGGGCAACAATTATTGTCGGCATATTCAAAAGGAATTTAATATCAATAATAAAGCAACATCAAAATATCGTATTTTTAGTCGTATTTTCAGTCATCAGTTATGCTTTATGGTTACAGATTTTTTCGATTATCCGCTATGCTATACCGTTTGAAATGTTGATAGCTTTATTCATCGTGCTTTATTTTTCAGCATTAAGACCGAATGATTTAATAAAATTTGCGTTATGGGCAAGCGGTTGCATTATTTTGTTTTTTATGTTGTTGTCAGGTTTGCCGTATTCCAGCTGGGGAAACAGAATAGGTGATGCAAAATTGGTTTATGATAATAAGATACATTTACCTGAAAAGTCTCTCTTAATCAGTTTATCACCCGGAACCAGTTTGGCTGCAACACAAATCGTTAAAAATAATCCTGACGTAAAACTGGCTAATGAAACATCAAAATTGAGTGTTGAAGGTACAAAATTGCACGACACAATCGAAGAATACAAAAAAAACAGTAAGTATAAAGCATATTTAGTCAATTTAAAGTCACCGGTTGCGGAATTTGACCGCTATACGCCCATTAACACAATAAAAGGCGATAATTTGGAAGAAATTTTTGAAAACTTACAGTTTATCATTAAAACAGAGTTAAAACCGGAATATTTTTATTGTAAGGACATCAGCAAAAGTCATTTTCTTCTTAAAACGTTTTTATGTATTGATAAGCGAGATAAAGATGCTGTCTTTCCGCCGGAAGAATGAAAAGTTCTTGTTTTTGGAAAATGAAAAAACTAAATAAGTAATACGGAGTTAAAAATGGAAAAATTTTTTTGTTTTCATTGTCAGCAAGATGTTTCGCCATATAAAATTTTAAAATGGCGGTTTTGTCCGCATTGTCGTAAATTAATAACGGATGACGGCAGCGGATTTTACAGGGTATGCGATGAATGTGGTGCCAATATGCCGTCAGACGGCGAATATTGCATAAAATGCGGTCATAATTTGCAAGGCGGTGCCGATAGAGATTCGGATAAAGACCGAATTCTGGCAATATGCCGCCATAATTTATGGAAAAACGGTTTTATTGCAGCGGCTTTTTTACTGTTTGTCTTTCTGCTGATATTGGGTATTCTTTATATTTCTTTTTACTTTGTGATTTTCGGTGCTGTTTTTGCGGTGGCGGCGGCTATAATTAACTCTATTTGGCGACTGATAAAATAAATTTTAAAAAACGATTTGACAGATTTTACAAAATTGCTATACTTAATTCAAATCAATTAAGTATATGACAATTATTAATCTTAAATATTTCTGCTTATGGGAACTTTTACTTCTGATGATCCGTATCTCGCACTGGCGATGAATGTGGTGTTTTACCTGTCAGCTCTTTTGAGCTTTGCCTGTGCCGCTTCAGCTATACTGTTCGGCATAGTGTATCGTAACGACAGCTTGGTAAAATCTGTTTTGGCTATTGCTGTCGGTGCTGCTATTTTGTTTGGTGTTGCTTGGGGTTTGGATGAGCTTAACTGGGCCACACCGCGAGAAGTATCATTGGCAGCAGTTCTTGTTGTCGGACCGGCTTGGTTAACATTTGGTATCGGAATGATATCATTGCTCATATTGGAGTTGTCTCGCAGTATGAAAAAAGGCGGCTAAGGACGAATCTTAAAATAAGCCCTGTCAAACGATAATGTTTGACGGGGCTTATTCGTTTAAATTTTTCTTTTAAGAGTTTTATTCTTTTGTGTGTGTTTGGCTTTTGTAACAGATTTGTCTTCAAGCTCTAAAACATCGATAATCGAAAAAATACTGTATAACTGATTAACAACTTCGCGGACTTTATTATATCGCAAAGCCGAAGTTAAAAGTGATGTTGTTTCAAACATATCTTTACGCGTATGCACGGCAAT
Source organism: uncultured Alphaproteobacteria bacterium (assembly GCA_947167235.1). Taxonomy (GTDB): domain Bacteria; phylum Pseudomonadota; class Alphaproteobacteria; order RF32; family CAG-239; genus RUG410. The sequence continues at coordinate 40,648 of CAMVHF010000003.1, read as the reverse complement.
TAAAAGCTTATCGTTAAAGAAACTGAAATCGATGTGTTTCCCGTGAAACAGCTTTTTGACATTGAGCATATTTTCCATAAAGACAGGTGTCAAAATATAGCGTGCTTTAATTTGGTCGGTTGAAGTCACATTCCACTGCCGTAAAAACGGGATACCTTCCAGTACAATTTGCTTTTTGGCTTTCTTTTTGTTTTTGAAAGAATAAAAAAGATAAACCAAAACCGCACATAAACCGAAAATTCCCGTAACAATACCGAAAAAATGTACGGCAAAGCCGAAATCGAGAGTTTTTGCGGATATAAAAGCCGCAGCCAGCAAAGGTAAACCGAACAAAAGCATAAAAAGCGGATTATCCCAAAATACGTTTACCCAGCGAAATTTTGCCCGCACGACGGTTTTTCCGGTAAAATGCTTATTGAATTTCAGTAAAATCAGGATACCCTTGAAAGTATTGATATCTCCCCTATTGCTGTGTAAATACAAATTATGCTCTGAAACGGCTATTGAGGTGTTTTTATATTTGCCCGTAAAAGTGTCATCAATATCGGCTTTGTTGTAGCAAGTGAACAGTTCGGAGTTTTCAATATCGCTCGGATAGACTGAATATTTGCCGTTAGAATAGTTGAAATTACCCCAAAAGGATAATAATTTCTCCATAACCATGGATTTTGTTTTTTCGCAATAGGCTTGAAACGGGTAAAACATATAAAGAATATACACCAAACCGGCAAAAAGGATAATCTTAAAAAAATCTTCATCGTTATAAATTTTTTCCGGTATAAAACCGGTATAGCATAAGGCAATAATTAAAGCCAAAATGCCCGCAAAAAAGGCAAATCTCCGAATAAAACGGTGCAAATATTTTTGACGTATCGGCTCAAGTTTTTGGTATATTTGACGCAAATCCGAGTTATAATAGTTCCAAAATTCTGCCTGTGTGTCAGCCAAATCTTTATTAACCTTTTGCATACATTACCTCATAAATCAATCAAGGCGATAATATTGATAACCGGCTCTTCATAAGGGTGAAAAGCCTTGATGGCATTAACGGTTTTTATTAAATTTTGAGCCGCGCAACGAGTTTCGACTTTTATTTCGGTTTCTTGTGAAAACTCATTTTCTTTACCTATATACGGATTGCTTTCCGGTAAAGAATGCCAACATCCCGTAACCGGATAGTAAGACAGGCAACCGTCATAATTGCCGATGTGACCGGCATCCGCTTCGTATAAAACTTTTTGCAGACCTTTGAGATGTGTTGCCGGAATAAAAATTTCTAATTTATAATATTTTGTTTCGGTATTCATGGTATAATCGGTTTGTTTATATATCATTTTTCAACAACATTATGGCATCTGTTTTAAAAAATTTCAACCCTTCCAAAATAGAATAAACATCAACAAAAGCATTGTGCTCATCTAAACAGAGCGATGATATTTTATCTTTTATATTTAACAGGTTGACGATTTGACCAGATGACTGCTTTTTAATATCGATATTATGTTTGGCATATAATTCCATAAAAATGGCGGCAATATTGCGATATTCAATCGTTTTGAGAGGTTTAATATTATTAATGCGCAGGTTTTCATCGATAATCAAACCGTCGGATTTACTGAAATAATCTCCGCCCCATCCGTGCGAAAAACAAATATTGCCATCGATAAAATCAACAAACCGTTCATAAGCACTTAGAAAAGGTACACCGTCTTTAGCTACCATTCCATTGGTAATACCGGTTAAATTCTCAAAATACTCCGATAAAACAGGATTAACCGTTGGTTTGCATAAAATATTGAAAGTATCGATAACATCTAAATTATCGCTGACTTTTAATGCGGCAATTTGCACGATTTCTTTTTTTTGATTTCCGAGCCAGCCGTTTTCAATGCAACCTTTCCATGTCGTATATTCGGTGTCAAAAATAACAAAAGACATTTTAAAATCCTTTCTTTGTAAGAGTAAAATTCAGTATCCGTAACGTTTTTTTAAGCCGATAAAGAAGTACACACTGACGATAAGCGCCATAATTTCTGCAAATATAATTGCTGACCATATGCCGTTTAAGCCGAAAAATATCGGCAAAATCATCACACAAAGACATTCAAATACCAGTGTTCGGCAAAAAGATATTGTTGCCGAGACCAAACCGTTGTTTAAGGCGGTAAAAAATGCCGAAGCATAAATGTTAAATCCGGCCAGCAGAAAAGAAATGGCGTAAATACGGAAACCGTAAGCTGTCATAGCTGTTAAATCGGCATCATAACCGACGAATATTTTGGCAATCCAGGTGGCGCAAATTTCGGCTGTGACGGTTAATATAACAGCAGCAATCGCAATTAAGCGCAAACTTTTGTTGAAAAGATTTTTTAACTCATCTTTGTTACCGGCACCGTAATGAAAACTGACAATCGGATTACTGCCTGTACCATAGCCTAAAAATGTCGCCCAAAATATAAAATTAACATATGAAATAATACCAAATGCAACGACTCCGCTTTCGCCAATCAATCGTAACATTTGATAATTATATACAATTCCGACAATAGACATTGAAATATTTGACATAAATTCACTTAATCCATTGGTGGCAGCTTTGATTAAAACTCTTGGATTGAATTTTGTGTATCCGAGATGTAATGGACTTTTATTTGGTAAAATAAAGTAAAATAACGGTATTAAGCCGCCGATAATCTGACTGGCTGCGGTCGCTAAGGCGGCACCTGCCAAACCCCATTTGAAAACCAGAATAAATAAAGCATCAAGTACAAAATTAACCACACCGGCGGCAATTGTAATAATTAAACCGAATTTTGGTCTTTCTGCCGTAACTAAAAACGTATGGAAAATAACCTGAAGCATGAGCACCGGAACGGCCGGCATTAGTATATCGGCGTAAATAATGCAATTTTTAAGCAATTGACCTTCTATACCAAAAGATTTTAATATTTTTTCTATGGTGAAAAATCCTAAAGCACCGAGTGTTATACCTAAGAAAATAACCGTATAAATCAAAAGCGAAAAAATGCGATTGGCTTTATAATGATGCGCTTCGCCTAATGTTTTGGCCACCAACGCACTGCCGCCGCTTCCGAACATAAAGCCGATAGAACCTAATATCAAAATAAACGGCCAAACAATATTGACGGCGGCAAATTGTGTCGAACCGACGAATTTGGCAACAAATATACCATCGATAACGCTGTATATCGAAATAAAGATTACCATGATGATCGAAGGTATGGTAAAGCGCAGTAATTTAGAATAAGTAAAATGGTCCGAAAGTTGTATAGTCATAATATTACCACATTGTATGCTGTTGTTTTTTTAACTGAGAACTGCTGGAAAGTCAAATAATTTAAAATATTGAATTATAGATTATTCCGTATTACAATGCGGCTATAATTTAAACGGGAGCTTTGTAATGCGCAAAATATTTTTATTAATAATAATTCTTTTGATGTTTTCTGTGAATCTGCCAAACAGTTACGCCTTTTTTGATATGGATAGGGCAACTTTTGCAATGTTGCTGAATACAAAAAGTCCTAAGGTTAGAGGTGTGTATTCGCCGTTTTGGTGGGATAAAGCAACGTTGCAGGACGTTCAATCCGAATTTAAGAGCAAGGAAAGCATCAATAGTCCCGATAAAAAGGGAGATACTGCATTAATAGTAGCCATAAGAACCAAAAAAAGCATTGAAATTTTGCAATATTTGGTCAGTAACGGTGCCGATGTCAATTATAAAACTCCGGAAGGCAAATCGGTATTGGAATTTGCCTTAAACGATAAGCCTACGCTTGAATTTTTGCTTAAATCCGGCGCGAGGGTTAATCCGCGGATAATAGCAAAAAATTTTTATATTTGCGAAAATAATGAAGTATTGCGGTTGTTAATTGCCAAGGGTGCGAATATTAATGCGCGCGGCGAATTCGGTGAAACACCTCTGAAACGTATTGTCGGCTTTGCAAAATTTGATACTATAAAAAATTTGCTTGATTTGGGTGCGGATGTAAATATCCCTAATGAATTCGGAGATACCGCACTTATGGGAGCAGTGACCAATAAAGATCCTAAAATAACGGCTCTTTTATTAAAAAGAGGAGCCGCTTTAACAATTAATTCCGGTAATGAGAGATACGGCGATACGGCATTAATGGAGGCCGCCGGAAAAGGAAATATCGAAATCGTTAAAATGTTGGTGGGCAACGGTGCAAAAGTAAATCTTAAAAATAATATGGATGAAACACCGTTAATGAGGGCTGTCGAAAACCCGGAAATAGTGCAATATTTAATCAGCAAAGGGGCAAATGTTAATGCTGTCAGTTATAACGGTGATACGGCTTACACTTTAGCTGTTCAGAAGGCTGAACTTTATAAAAATATTCCGGGATATCAAAAATCGGCAGAATTACTCAAAAAACATAAAAATAACATTAATGCCCGCAACAAAGACGGCAAAACGCCGCTTATTGCCGCATTTACCAAACCTGATAAGCTGAAAATGCTTATCAAACAGGGAGCCGATGTTAATCTTCCGGATTTGAACGGCCGGACACCGCTGATGACAGCCGTTTATCCTGTACAGCACGAGAGCATCAAAATTCTTTTAGAAGCCGGTGCGGATCCTAATTTACACAGCAAAGACGGTGAAACCGCTTTAATGACGCATATAGATAATCCGGAAACCACTGAACTTTTGATTAAATATAAGGCAGATGTTAATGCACAGGATAAATTTGGTCGGACACCGCTATGGTATGTTACCGTCTTCAACAAATTTGATGTTTTCAAGGTTTTGATAAAACATAAAGCTAATCCGAATATTATAGATAAAAGAGGTTCTACGGTGTTAATGGTTGCGGCTGTTAATGGTCGGACAGAAATGGTGAAAATACTGCTTGAAAACGGTGCCGCAAAAACGATTAACGTTAAAGACAATAAAGGCAGAACAGCATTAAATCGTGCCAAAACCAAGGAAATCGTCGATTTATTGAAAAAATACGGCGCCAAATAAAACACAAATATTTGTTGATTTTATATAAAAACAAGTTAATATGGTTGTAAAATAACCGTAAAGAGGAGTATATATCATGGAAACAGATAATGAGAATAATGCGGTACAAACCGTTGTCAGAAATGATCAGGTAAAAAAATATAATTTTAATATATATGCTTTCTTTTTTTCGGTTTTCTACTTTATGTATCTGGGGTTAGCCGGTTATTTTATTTTATTTCTCTTTTTGATACCGTTGTTGGCTTTACTGTTAAATCTGGTTTTAAGTGATACGGCAGCGATTATCGTCAGTCTTTTGATATCGGGTACCTTAGCCGGTTTTATCGCCGATCCGGCATACAAAAAATATCTGAGTGATTATGATAAAAAATATGGTAAAATTGACCGTAACAAGCCGGTTGAATACTATCCGATTTCAACCAAACGCCTTATTTTCTTTGCAATAATCAGTGGCGGACTGTATTTTATTTATTGGGGATACAGAAACTGGAAAAATTATCAAAAAACCACAAATGACGATGTATCTCCTGCCTTACGCGGTTGGTTTTTTTATTTTACGGTAATAAGTTTATTTAAGAACATGAATATAACCCTAAAGTCAAAAAAGCTGTTTACTTGGTACGGATGTGCTATTTTGGGGATTTTTATTACGGACAGATTGGTTTCAAGTGCATTATCAAAAAATTATATTCCGGACGAATGGGCTGTACCATGCTATGTTATGTTGTTTCTGTTAGCAATTATTTATCCGTTCTTTGTCGTTCCGGTGCAAAAAGAAGTAAATGAATATACGACAAATACTTTGCATAAATCTTTGGATAAACGCTTTTATTTTGGGGAAATGTTTTTTGTTATCATAGGGGCATTGCTTAATTTGAATTATTGGATTAACGGTGTTTTATTTCCGCCGAAATTAACGGACGAACAGGCGGATAAAGTCGCTCGATCCGTTATTTTTATATACCGTCATACCAACGGTTATACCGAAGGTTGTGCGCACACGGGATACGTTTTGCAGAAATATCCTGATGACTTTAAGGCTTATTTTGCTGATGATATAGCTAAATTAAACAATGATTTACGGCGTTACGGATATACGCTTGAAGCCGCCGAAAATATTATAATAACGCCGGAATTGCGTGAAAATATTGCAAAAGATACTTATGCTGAATTGTATAATTGGAAAAAAGCCGAAACCATATCGGTTGTGGCCGAAAAACGCGGTGATCTTGAAAATGAAGTCGAGTGGAATGAAAGTTTGGATAATTTAATACCGATGTATAATGTTTGTTCTCATTTTGACAAAGAGGGACTTGATATGTTATTACATACACAATATAAAGATTTCTTAAAAGATAATGCATTGTAAAACATATATGGACTATGTAAAATGAAAAAAATAAATATAATATTCTTATGTCTCGGAATAATTATCGGGATAGTCGGTTGTTTCTGTTTTTATCCCTTCAAGTCGGATATTGAAAGATTAAGCAAAAATTTTGTTGATGTTGTCACCAATGACAAAAATCAAACCAGTGAAATGATACATGTTCAATATAACAAGAAAGATGATTATTTACTGATTGGTGCCAAAAAAGGCTGGGAGCATAGAGTTGTAAGTTGTATAGAAATGTTTATTAAAGCGTTTGATTTAATTCGTAATGAGGTTGATACAGACTTTACTTTAGATATTGAAACAGGAGATTTTTCCAGAAACCCGAACGTTTTAGCTTATGCCTATCGCGGCGTTGACAGTAAATACCTGATACCGGATTTTACTTTTGCCGATTGGCCGGAAGTTGGGATTATTAATTATGATAATACCTGCAAAGAAATCGAAGAAGCCGGGAAAAAACCGTATATTTACGATAAAATATTTTGGATCGGTAATGCCTCTACCAATAATATCAGAAAAAGACTGGTAAAAATGGGTGAAAATAACAAAAATTTCGAATTTATCGGAATGGAATGGAAGGAAGCCTCAAAAGAAAATCAATTGAAAAGACAGGAGGCAAACAAATATGTTTCTTTACCGGATCATACAAAGTATAAATATTTAATTGATGTTCCGGGATGGGGATATTCGGCCAGAGTTAAATTATTACTGTTTTCGGGCAGACCGCTGTTTTATGTAGGCCGTGGTGAAAATGAATATTATTTCAAAGATTTAATACCTTTTGAACATTACATTCCGGTGAAAGCCGATTTATCTGATTTAAAGGCGAAATACAATTGGGCTGAAACACATCCCGTTGAGGCTCAAGAAATAGCTCAAAACGCACTGAAATATGCTAAAGAACATCTGACGACCAGAGCGGCGATTTTCAAATATTCGGAGATTCTTTCACAATATATAAAAGACTACAAGCAAATGAGAGAAAAAAAGGTTTTGCATCCGAGATTTTTACCGCAGAAAGCAGAATGATACGCAAAAAGAACGGTGTATTTAAAGGCAAGCAACAAATTAACGGCGATTTTGCTCATTAACCTCGGTAATATTATTATTCTTCTGTATATTCTGCGACATTTTTATAATTCGAGCTTTAATGTTGTTCTTTGCTATTGTTTTAGGATCCGGCATACTTATCCAGTCGGGAATCTGTTGTAAATCAGGTTGTTCCAATACCTTGCGGTAGAGTTGCAAGTTAAGATCCGAAAACGGCACACGTTTATGCTGATTTATAAGTTCGCGTTTTTCCAAAAGACCTGATAAATATTTATCGGCAAAATCCTTATTTTTAGCCATATCAAAACCTAAGCAACCGATAGCATCAAGCTCTTCATCGGTATAAGGCAAAACACACATTTTATTGAGCCAAAATGTCGCTTTTGAGAAAAGAGGTTGTTCTTTAGCCATTTTGAACTCCTTGTCTGCTTGTTTGCGGCATATTTGTATTTGTTTTTCCGGAAACGGCTGCTATTTGCGCATCCTGAACAGTTTTATCTTTCAACCATTTTGAAAAATGACGATATTCTTTTTTATCAAATATAATTTCGGCGGATTTTGCTGATTTTTCGGCGATATACTCAATAGCCGTCGGAAAATACGGTACACCGGCTGCAGCACTGCCGATGACTAAATCTATTTCTTCTTTTGCCTTTTCGGCGGGGGTTGTCTTTACGATATCATCATTAAAAACAATGGTTCGCACACCAAATACGGGACTTTCAATTAATTCTAATTTTTTACCATCGGGTATGGATTCATCGAAAATGGATGTTTGAGCGAATTTTGCAATATTATAAAAATTTTTAAGCAAACGGGTTGTAATATTTTCCAAATCTTTATAAGATTCTGCAAATTCGGAGTTATCTCCTTTAGAAGCCAAAACATCTCTGATTTTGGATATTTTAAGAGTTGCAGCGACCAAATAAGGTTTATCTTCATCGGGAAATTTATCCAATTCTTTTATAAACGTATCCCGTAATTTGTCATTACCTTTTAATTCCGGATGAAATTCTTCCATGCGCTTGACGACCTCGGTTGCACATGCTTTACCGACAATAGGTTGTAAATAAGCTTCAAGTTTATCTGTCGGCGCCGAAGTCTTATCTTTGTTTGTGGCAACAGCCGCATATTGCGTCAGTAAAGCCATTACTTTTTCTCGGCTGTCTGCTGTACGGAGTTTTTCGGCAATTTCATCACGCAATTCCGGCGAAAGTTTGAATTTTTTTTCAGCGGCATTGAGGACAGGTTTTGCCAATCTGCCCAATTTTTCCTGTAATATTTCGGTTAATTTATCTTCTTCCATAATCGCCGTCTTCCGCTATTTTTGTCAGTTTATCATATTTGATATTTTTTGTCAAATATTTTAAGGAACGGCAATTTCATAAATACGAGAACATCCGCAATGCGTTTGCGCAAAGCGGATGTTCTTAAATCAGGCAAGTTCAACAATGATATACGTTCCGCGCAATACTTCCTTAAATTTAACGTTTTGTTGTTTATTGGTATCTTTTTTAAGATCCAGATTTTCGGAATACGGGAGGTAAACATCAAGATTGTGATTTTCTTCGACAACTGTACCTTTAAGGTATTCATTTTCAAAGAGTTTCCGGCGGTTTTTAACGGTCATTTCATAGACTTTATCTGGTTCCAGCAAAGCATAAATACAATGAAGAGCCCAAGTCAAAAACATCATTCCGTAAACAAACAAGTAACCGACAATGGCAAAGAACCAACCGTCTTGGGGCGGTGTTTGTATATTATCATAAATCACATAGGCCGTTACGGCAAAGATCTCAATCATGAAAAGGCTGTTCAGCAATTTTTTGTTGATGTGACCGCGGTAAGCTCCTTGAGCTCCGGCATAGTTGATAAAAATGTGAATAAGACATAATATGCCCAAAATCACTCTTGCTTCAAATAAATGTTCCATAATCGTAAAGTTTTAATAAATACATAATTACTTAAAATTGGTCATACGATATCACAAAAAAATCTATTTACAACATAAATCGCGGTACAATTATGGAAAATAATTAATATATCCGTAAATACAGTGTATTGCCGTACTTAAAATAATCCATCTTAAGGCTTATTTTTTCAGATTCCGTACAATTTGAATTGCCGTCCAAATATTGAGGATTGTATAGGTAATTACCGACGGATATGCTTGTATATAAAGGTAATATGTTGCCCAAAGCGATAAATCTACAATCAGGGCATATCGTAATTGCTGTTCGTTTTTGGTTAAATAAACGCAAAGTGTGTATCCGGCCGATGAAAAGACAGGGAGAATGCCTATAAGACCCCTGTTGTTGAATATAATACCGAGAGTGATGCTTATACCGAGTATGGCCGCTGTTGTTATAAAGGATAACTTATTTTTATAAGCCAAAACATTTCTGACAAGAGATACGCTGTTTGTTGTTACGCCTGAATAGGATAATAAGACTATATTGGTTAAAATGGCGAAAATTGTGTTGCCAACCTGCCAATACATAAAATCTGTTTTGCTTCGCTTTACCACGGATACGGCTGTGCAGACCGAAGCCAAAAAAGAAAATATATTACCAGTAATTAAAAATGGTTGCATTTGATTAGTACCCTTAACCCGATTTTATAACAAGAATGTTTCTTTGTGTTAATTACGGAAATTTTTGCGAATTACCCGGATTATGAGTGCATACTTCGACCGGCAATATGCACCATGTGTATTGTGCAAAATATAATCTCAATTGTCAAGTTTGGTCATAAAAGTATTACGTAAGCGTAATGTGTTTGGCCGAAAAAAACGATTGACTTTTGTCTATTTTTTATTAAAATAAAACCAACAAGGAACAGTAATAAGGGTAAAGCCATGTCTAAGATGAAATTTTCAGAAATCAAAGAAGAATTTGATAAAATCCAAAATGACGCAGTTGCTGATGAAAATATGGAAACCTACGAAGATAAAACCGATTGGTCAAAATGCGGAAAGCTCCAGGTTTTAGGCTTAACGACCGAAAAATATCTGCAAGACTGCTATAATCGCGGTAAAAAAAACACCTCTGAGGCCGAAGTGCATCATTTGGTTGTCAAAGATACCAAAACGCAAGATACATACGTTATTCATTTATCTGATTTAAAATTCGGTTCGTATTATGGGGATGTAAATTCTAAAGGTGTCATCAGCATAGAAAAAGCCGCTGAAAAAGATTTTAACTTTACCCATGTACCGGCCGAAGATACGTTTCTTGACGGCTTTGTTATTGACAGTGAAACATTGCGCTATAAGCAACAGATAACCTATCAAACCGATGAAAAAGGCAATCTCAAAAGAGATACCAAAGGTAAGTTCTTAAAAGATACCGATTATTTTGACAATGACACAATAAATGGTGTTTTGGATGATAATATTTATTATCGGGGACATTTTGTAAAAAATAATGTCTTCACCTATTCGCAAATAGGTTATGATAAAGGGCATGACGATGAAAATGCTGCCGGTTACGTCAAAATTAATACGGATTTATTTAAGCCGTTAAAAACCGACAAAGAAAAGCACAACGTTTGGGTTGTTGAAGCTAAATCCGCAAAAGATGCCGAGCACCTTGCTTCTCAACTTCCGGGATTTACGGTTTTTGATGCGACTTCTGCCGATAAGTTGCCGGATAAAATTGCTGCGGATGTTGTTGTAATCGGCGGACAATCTAAGTTTGATACGCGTGACGTTACAAGACGTTTGGCAAATCAACCAAACGTTAGTATGTCGTATATTCCGGCTTCGCAAATAGCAAAATTTATTGCCAAGCAACAAGCCTTGAATCCGGATAGGCATAATTACACCAATTACATTAATACCCCTAAAATACGCGAGGCATTCAAACGTGTAGAGCAACATCTTAAAAGTACGACTGCGCCGGAAAAGAAACATGATACCAAATCAGCGGTACCACCGATTGCGGCAAGTATTGTTAAGGATAAAAAGGGCAAACAAGACACTCTTTAAAACAAGAATTATGTGCGGTTATACGAAGAAATAATACATTTAAGGAATAAAAGATGAATATTAATCAACAAGGTATTTCGACGGCTAAAATAGTGATAATTTTAGCTGTTTTTGCCATCGGCGGATATTGGTATGCAAATAAAATATTTCATGAAAATCAGATAAAATCCATGATGACACAGCTTTCAAGCTTAGGAGCAACCGTAAGTAAACAGCGTGGTAACGCGATGAAAATCGTGCATGAATATAAAAAGGACTATGCTCTGTTTTTAAGTAAAACCGGTAATTTACCGGCCGGACTGACCTATGTTAATGATACGATTCAAGCGGGAAATAAAGCTAAAATTAAGGCAACCGTAGATGCAAACGGCGTCGTTATTTTTGAAGTTGCCAATATAGATACCAAGAGTTGCATTAAAATCGTTACAACCGATTTCGGAATGCTTCAAACCACAAGGTTTGTCGGTGTCGGTATCGGTCAAAAACCGGATTTTAGCTGTTTGGCTCAAAACAGTTGCAAATTTAATTATATTGCCGCTTTTTCCGGAACGCCTGACTATCCGTTTGCCGAATATCGGGCAGATGTTCCTTGCGGTTTAGAAAAGCCGGCAACCGTATATCTGGGATATAAGCTTTAGTGTAGCTTAGGTTTTGTTGCAGCTCGGTATTTCAGATACGACAAAGCATTACTCAAAATAACCAGAATTTCAATCAGTCCGGCCCAGTTTTTGATGCTTATCTGGTATGCCAGATAAAAAATACTGTTAAATCCGCCGACAACGCGCATATTTTGCGGCGAAAGCCACCAAACACATAAAAGATTAACGGATGAGGTTCCAAAAATCAGAATGGAAGGCAGGCCGTCGTATTGGTAAATAACGGTCAGAATATACAACGTTTGGAATATAATAAATCCGAGCAGCCATTTTTTGTTTTTTTGTTCTTTGATATTGGCGACAATAAGCAAAAAGAAGGTGATTATAAAAGAAATGGCGCCGCTCAGTGAACCCAGGCAATAAAGCCCTAAAATCGTGAATATTTTGGCGATTAAATCCAAGAACAGAAGTGTCGTTTTTTTCTCGGCAAACCTGCTTATGCAATAAAAAACATAGTTTATTACAGTGAATAGATATCCTAAAGCAATCATATAAATCTCCTCATTAAAAGAGGAAATAACATATATGTGTTAATAAAATCTCTAAATTTCACCAATTAAAAAAATCAGACTATCTGACATTCGGATCTTTAGGATTTTTCCGAATTTGTCGCATATTATCGCGATTCTTTTTGTTTTCACCGTAAGTCATCGGGTAACGTTTGTCATACTCGGCAACTTCGTCTAAATGAACGCGTACACCGTGCTTTAAGCACCACGGTTTTATTCCTTTTCCGAAAGGGTTGTTTCCCGGCGTGGCATAGCCCATACCGAGCTTATCCGGTCCGTAAAAATCCATGTCCTTAACACCGACTTTTTTTAATACCCACCATATGTTTTGAGCGCAATTTCTTGTTACAGGGTTATATTGGTCATCCATGTGGAGGATATTATGCTCTTTCATAGCATTATAAAGTTTATCCGGATCGATTCCTAACTGGCTCGGATAAATATAGAAATATTCTCCGAATTCTTTGTATTTTTGGTAGAGCGGATCGGTATGGATCGAAGGTAATAGTCGATTGACAACCTGATCTTTGTACTGCATACAGGCGTGACCGATAAGAGCCGGTCCTTCAATCGGTATAATCGAAATTAAAATCGGTTCTTCGGCCAATAAATCAAACTTACCGTCTTTATCGCGAGGAATTCTGTCGGTAACATCAATTCCGGCGCGTATTATTATATCGTCTTCTTCGTGTTCCTGTTGCGGTGAGCAATATTTATCAGGGTAATAGCGTGTTCCGTTCCAAATAAATTGGGCATTGACTTTTTGTTTTAAGGCGGCAGCTTTTTTGGCATCTTCGCGAGCAATTTTTTTTGCTTCATCCAAAGTCGGCGCATCTATTTTACGAACGCCGTAATGATACGGATTCAAATCGGAATGGCGAAATTTGTCATATAACTTAGATTTTTTAGCCTTTATCCAAAGTTTTCTTAAATGCGGAAGCATATCAAGTTCCTCTCTGAATACCGTCGGAATACCGTTTTCATCGCGGATTGTTTCGATTTTATCTTCGTCTTTACTCATGTTATCAATACTTTCTTTGTTTTATATTGAAAAATGTACCATTATTATTAAATTTTGTCAATATTTTCTATTTTGATATATTTATTTAAGAAACTTGTTTCTTTAAGTCAGCCTGCAAAGTTGAGCCGTTTGCATTTGACATTCAGGCATATTTATCTTAAAACTATAAGAGCAGTAATCAAAAGAATATAGAATTCTCAATCCGGCAATTTGGAAAACGATTATTTCTCTATATTTGATTTTTTGTAAGAGGAGCGGCATATGAAAAAACTTTTACTTTGTATCGGACTTGTTTTAATGCTATCAGCTTGCGGTACTGATCACGTTATTCGTTTCAACCTCGCTCAGCAACAAAATATAAAGACTGTTCCGGCTTATAGAGGTCGTAGTCATTTTTTCTTGTGGGGAATGTTCCAAAAGACAGATTATAATCTGCAGAATGTATGCCTTCCGAAAGGTATTAATTCCATTGAAGCCCATTGGACGTTTTATGATTCGCTTATGGGTGGTTTAACCATGGGCATTTATGCGCCTGAAAGCTTTTCGATTTATTGCAATTAATACCGTTTTCAGGATTAAACAGACTTTGCTAAAAGTCGTTCTGACAACGCAAAAAAGCACCTCGAAGGGTGCTTTTAGTTTGCATGTATCGTACTAATTTTTATGATGCACAAGCAATCTGCAATATAACTTTCGGAAAATTTTAAATAGCGCAAAATGATAAATTCTTACCATTGTTTTTCAAAAATCTGCTTCATTTCTTCAGAAGTTAGAATATTATCACTATTTGCATCAATATTTCGGAACTGTTCATGACTTCCCGATTGTAAAGAAGTGAAATCAAAATTTAAATATTCACTTTTAGATATCTTGTTATCTTTATTAGAATCTATTGCTTGAGCATATTTACGGCCAAAGTTCTCTATATAATTTCCTGTAAATGTGTTTTTATATTCCTCTGTCGTTATATATCCGTCAGAGTCATTATCCAAATATTCAAAATACGACAATAAATCTTTTTTGTATTTAGCTGCATCTATCATCTCAATAAACCAATATTGCTGCTTTGTTATTTCTTCTTTATCTTGTGAATTTAAACTTTCATATATATTTGAGAGATGTGCCCGATATCCGCTTTCTCCGTTTCCAATGATAAATTCTTTTTCGGTAATTATGCCGTCACGATCAAAATCATACTGCATCATCATTATCTCGGCAACAGATTGTGGATTATTAATTTCTAATTTTGGAGGCGTCGTTTGAGCGCATACATCTGTTGTATATAAAAAGGTAAGTAATATGAGGTTTATCAGCGTAATCATTCTATATTTCCTTTAAGATTATTTTTTTCATATACTAGGGTATAAATCTAAATTTTTTATCAAAAATTTGATGATTTATAAAAAAAGTTATTTGGAATTTATAAAACCAAACAATAAAAAAGCACCTTTTAAGGTGCTTTTTTATTGGATTAATTATCCTCAATACCACAGCGCGCTGAGAGCAAAAATTGATAATCTACTCATTAACTTTACCGAATAATTTATCCGATACAAACTTTTCTATCTTTTTCAAAGGTTTTACTAACTTCTTTTCTTCAAGATTTGTACCGAGTGTTTTATCAATATTGTGGGCAATCTTTTTGCGAAGATTGGCCAACTTATTTGTGGCTACATCTTCAGTAGCTTGCGCATCATTATTTTTGCTTTGTTTTCTATAAAATTTTTCAGCATCGCCAATCTGCTTTTCCAAGGCTTTTCTGAGTTTTGAATTATCATACGGTTCAATTTCTGATAAAGGTACATCCTTTTCACCAAAACTGACAATGATATCTTTATCATCGAGGATTTGTGCTTTTTGATATTGAGCTTTTACCGTAACATAGTCCAAAGAATTTTGTTGCATAAAGTTATAAATTTTTAATGTCTGATCAACGGAAACAAAATGTTCTTTATACATTTTATACCACTGTTGTTTGCCATCCTTCTCTTTTGCGATAATTTCCGGTTCGGAACCGTTATCATCAAAACAAAGGAAATTTTCTTCTACATTATTCGTGTTATTCAAATTTTTGCTCATTTTTCGTATCCTTGTACAAATCCTTCAAATATGATTTATTTCCTTACAAATATAAGCTATCTGCCTCCTTATTTGAAGTATTAATTATACTTCCTTTTTATACTTATTTTAGACAAAAGTCAAGTGTATTCACGAAAGATAACTAATATTATAACACCGAGTCCTGACCACACAGTTAGGCATCTGCCGCTTTTTAAAATAATTCGCAGATGCTTGAATTTTATCAGCATAACGCAAGAGTAATAGTTTGACATTTTTTTTAGAATATTTAATATAAAGGCTGTTCTTTACAAAACAATTATCGTCGAAAGGAATTAAAATGCCAATAACCATATTTGTTATAGCTCTTATATTTATGATTATTGCTTTAGGTGAAATAATTTATTTTTGGCGCAATAATAAAGAACAGACTATCAGCTTGTTATATAAAATTTTGGGCGGTACGATTATTTTCAGTTTTTTAGCGTTTGAGGACCTTTTTTCCCCTACGATGCTTAGTTTTATGAGTATTATACTGGCGGTTGTTTGGGGCGGATTATTATCGCTGATTATAGCCTTATTGCTTCCGGCATACATCAAAAACTGCAAACCCTTAAAGATATTTGTTTTTATACTTACCGTTATTTTAGTGTTTTTGACGATTTCTCTGTTTAGTAAAGCGTTAGATGTTATTATACCGGTAATCGGTTGCTTGGTTTATTATTTCATTGCGTCTTATACGGAAAATAAAATAAAGATCAAATTTTCTTATGTTTGCAACATTCTGGCCACAATATCCTTGTTTTTATTTACTGCCGACATTATAGTTTTATTCAGCTATTTTATAAGAATTTTGATTAAATAGAAAAGCACCTCGAGAAGTGCTTTTATAAAAGGTTGCGAAACAGTGTGGGAATATCGGACTAACCACCCGCAAGAATGTGAAAAATTGAAGAATAAAATTTCTATTTTCGATTTTTAAAAATTTGTATAGAAGTCCACACGCTTAAAACCACATCTATTAAGGCAGACGGATATGCCTGAACATAAATATCGTGAACAAACCATAAAATAAGGTTGGAAACCAACGCCCAACGCATTTGCTGTTCGTTTTTAGTTATATACATAAAAATGGTATAACTCGCTGAGGCAATAATCGGAAACAAACCAATTATACCGCGATTGTTTGCATATAATCCTGCGACAATACATAAAATGAATAAAATCCAAGTTATTTGTTTTGTTAGCTTATTTTTGTAGGCCAAAAAATTTCTTATTAGTGCGATGGTGTTTGTTGCTAATGCAGAGTATGTATAAAGAGCGATATTTGATAAGATGCAAAATATAACATCTATACCTTGCCATAAAATTAAATCGTTTTTATTTTTTTTTAAAACAGATATAGCTATGCAAAGTGCTGACAATAAAGAAAATATATTACCTAAAATCAAATATGTTGGCATAAATTAACCTCTTTTCTGTTTTTTTAGCTTAATAAATTCAATAATTCAATACTTATTAGCAAAAAGTCCGATAATGATTAAAAAATGGTATTTTTGAGAAGCAAATTATCGGACTGAAAATTACAATGAATATAAGCAGCTGAGATATAAGCTGGAGAAAGCATTGGAAAATGTATAAAAGCATATTGATGATAATAAAACAACTCACGTTTGTATGTCTGAAAAAGAGTTCACACTTTAAAAGGTAAGGTTCATTAAAGCATTGCTCTCTTATCAATAAAAAGAACTTGCCCGACGGGCAAGTTCTTTTTATTGACTTTCTATTGCACATACAATGATCATACCGACAAACGCGCCGACAATCAAAATTGCAATGCATAGCATGATAACTCCGACCTTCCACACTTCCTGCAGATGAGAAACCCTGCAATCCTTAATGAGGACCACATCTCCTTTCTTGTAAGACGGGAAAGACTCACTGTCATCTTGGCAAGAAATAATAGAAAAAGTTTTAGGCTCAGAAACACCCTTAAAATTGAAGGTTATCGTTGTTTCAGAAACTTTTGCATCCTCAACAACAAAAACATCACTTTCAGCAGGTATAGACACATCTTTTGAGCAAGACACACATAACCCTATAAGGGTTAAAAAAAAGATAACTCTCATACAATAACTTTTTAATAATACCAATTTCCTGTACTGTATGTTTTTTACACATATTTGTCAATAGAAAATTTCTTTATTTACCAATAAACGCTCAAATATATTCCTCTTAAGAATAAATACTTTAAGGTGGTTTTCAATAACAGTAATAATTGCCGGTTACATAAGGAAAATATTATTTTTTGCTATTTCCGTTTCATATCTATAATATTTGCCTATGTTAAGGCAACTGCGATGAAAAAAAATGGTATTTTCAGAGAACAGACAATCGGACTTTGTGGGAGTCAGTGATATCAACAAGAAAACCGCCTGCAATGAGGCGGTTTTTTGTATTGGTGCCGCTGAAAAGAAAGTGCGCGCGTTTCACTATAGCCCCGCAAGCGGCCGGCTCCGCCGTCTATCTTGCGCCGAACATTTCCGGCGCTACGATTCCGGACAGAAAATTACGATGAATATAAGCAGTTAGGAGATAAATTGACGACGGTTTTTGTAAATCTGTATAAATGTCCATATACATAATACGATACAAGCTACAGCCGAAGGATATGCTTGCACATAAAAATTATGAATAAACCACAACAACTGGTTAACAACCAATGCCCAACGCATTTGTTGTTCGTTTTTTGTAAGATAAATGCACACTGTATAACCGGCAGAAGCCAAAATCACCATCAAGCCGATACCGCCGAGATTATTAACATAAAGCCCGATAGCCACGTTTATAATTAGCAGAATATAGGTGATATTTTTAGTTAGTTTATTTTTATAAGATAAAATATTACGAATAAAGCAAACCACACTGATAACAAGCGCCGCATAAGCCGAAAGCACAATGCATGTTGCAATTCCGAAAAGTGGATCTCCGATTTGCCAATACATAAAATCATTTTTATTTTTCTTTATAACCGAAATAGCAAGACAAATTGCCGACAATAAAGAAAAAAGGTTTCCAATGATTAAGTAAGTAGACATAATTGTTTCTCCTTGTCTTTTTTGTAACAGAATTAATTAAAATGTCAACATTCCTACCTCAAAAGTCCGATAGATAAAGAAAAATCGCTGTTTTCAGTAATCAAACAATCGGACTTTATGGGATTCAGCCCAAACAATGCAAAAACCGCCTGCGATGAGGCGGTTTTCAAAAATGGTGCCGCTGATAAGAATGTGCGCGCGTTACACTATAGCCCCGCAAGCGGCCGGCTCATAAATTCGCCGTCTATCTTGCGCCGAATACTTCCGGCGCTGCGATGCCGGACTTTCGCCCCCGTCATTGGTAATGACTTGCTCATAAATACTGTTTATGCCACCGATACCAACGCAAAAACCCGCCACAAAGGGCGGGTTTCTTGCATTGGTGCGCGATAGTTTGCGATTATCGGAATGAAAATGCGCAGGAATATAGGAGGCTAGGATATAAGTTGGAGAAAGCATTGGAAAATGTATAAAAGCATATTGAAATAAGGTTTATTGCTTTATATCCTAAACTAAACAATAAATAAGGAAAGAATAATATGAATATTTCAATCATAAAAGCACAAAATTTAATTGAAGAGTTAAAAAAAAATGAAATAGCTTTAGGTCGTGATCCGAATACTTGGTATACATATGAAAATCATGTATATGGAACAGCCAAAATTGCGAAGTTGATCGCATCGGAAATAAATACAATGAATGCCGATAGAGTTTATGTTATGGGATTATTACACGATATTTGCAGAACTGAAGAAGACAGAATTCAGCGTTTTCACGGCATCCTTGGATATGAAAAATTAATAAATCAAGATAAAGATGTTGCACGAATTTGTTTGGTACATATGTTTCCGTGGAGTAATTTACCACCATACGAAAAATGTGCAAAGTTATTTTATAATAAAGAAAATGATTATCAATTTGTTGCTGATTTTATCAAAAAGAATAAATCGGTGGATGAAGATTACTTAATTCAATTATGTGATAATTTGGCAAATAAAAATGGATTTGTTACGTTAGAACAGCGAGCAGCAGAATTTATTGAGCGCCACGGCAATGTAAATGTTGATGATATTTTGATAGATAGTAATGAAATAAAAAATTATTTCGATAAGAAAATAGGTCATAATATTTATGATTTCTTCAGATCCAAATAATCTTTTATCAAAAGTCCGATAATTTCGCTAAAACGCGACTTTTTAAGATTAATATTATCGGACTTTTTCACCGATGGAAAAAATATAGTATTTTCAATAGTTAAGCCGTTCGACAAACTGCTTCGAACGGCTCAAATTAACAAATGGTGCCGCTGAAAAGAATCGGACTTTCGACCCCGTCATTACCAATGACGTGCTCTACCACTGAGCTACAACGGCATAATCTATACTCGGACTATTTTTCGTAATGACGGGGTCCGACCCCGCCTCGTCGTCTGCGGCTCGCTTCGGTCAAATTCTTTCCCTTGCTTACCGGACGCCTTCGGGCTTTGCAGACAAAAACAACATTTAGAGGTTGTTTTTGCTTAGCAGCTACCAATGACGTGCTCTAAAACTAAAGCTACAACGGCATAATCTATACTCGGACTATTTTTCGTAATGACGGGGTCCGACCCCGCCTCGTCGTCTGCGGCTCGCTTCGGTCAAATTCTTTCCCTTGCTTACCGGACGCCTTCGGGCTTTGCAGACAAAAACAACATTTAGAGGTTGTTTTTGCTTAGCAGCTACCAATGACGTGCTCTAAAACTAAAGCTACAACGGCATAATTCTTAAGTATTGTTTTTGACAACAATTACAAAATACATAGAACTTTTTAAAAATCAATCATTTTTTTAATAATAGTGCAAAATTTATGTAAAATATTTACCATTTGCAATGTAGTATGGTCAAAAATAGTGTAATTTTATAACACAGGGGACGTCTTATGACTGCGAAAAATTCGGGAAAACAGGCAAAAAAGAATATTGCGGACATTGTTTCGGTTCAAACGGAAGAAAACGGAAGTTGGTTTGCTAACGGATTACACAGTTTCATTATTGTATTCAGTGTAATGTGGTTTGCAATTGTTGCCATATACATTACCTTTTTCTCCGGCTGGGATAACCTGTTTTCAATGTTGCCGAACGAGTTTAGCGGTTTTATGGCTACAATAACCTTGCCATTGGCGATTATATGGGTAATTATGGCTTACATTGATCGCGGTAACAGTTTTAAAAATGAAACCAGAATGTTACGCGATTCGCTCAGTCAGATTATATTTCCGGATTCTGACGGCAGTGCAGCAACAAAAATGATTGCCGAAGCTATCAGAACTCAGGTTTCGGAATTAAAAGAGGTTACTCGTGATATTTGCGCTCAAAGCGATGTGATTAAGCGCGATTTAACCGAACGTGTCGATGATTTTAAGCAGTTGGCGGAAGCTTTGGATAAGTATTCATCTCAAACGATGTCCGAATTGAATAATGAAATTCAAAAACTGGTTGATAATTTCGGTTATGTTACCGAAAAAGCCACGACAGCTACCGCGGATTTTCGTGTTAATACCTTGCAAATGAAGGAAGACAGCGAAAAACTGGTTAGTATTTTGACACCTATGGTAAATCAGATGGTAACGGCGGCCGAACGGGTTAAAGAGGTTGTTGATGTGAATAATGAAAATATTGCACGCGCACAAGAACAACTGAATACATACTCGGAAACCAGCCAGTTGGCTATCGGCAGAATTATCGAATCATGGTCTGAACGCGGCGAAAATTTGGAAAAAACTTTCTTACGCACATCTGAAAACTGCGAAGAATTGTTCCGTCGCTTAGATTCCGGAATTTCGCACATCGAAACCAGTATTATGGAACAAAAACAGGTCGTTGAAACGCAATCGGCTTTAATTGAGAAAAATTCCGGCTATCTGGATAATAAACTCGGGGAATACGGCAGGCTCATCAGCTTAGAGGTTGAAGCGATGATTAATCGCTCTGGAACGTTGGAAAGCAACATCCAAACTCAGTTAAAGACCATTCGCGAAACATCAGCTCAAGTGACCGAAGCATTTTCGAGACTCGGTAATGATATTGCCGGAAAGCGTCAAATGTTGGAATCCGAAAGCTTGCAAGTCGTTAACAATATTAATATGACGGTCAACAGTTTGGGTGAAGAAATAAAGCGTTTACATAACTTCTACGAAATGGCTCAAGATAAGAACAGTGATTTAAATAATATTTTCAATATCGTTTCAACCGGATTAAAAGAAATAGAAACTAGTTTAACCCGTAATATAGGTAATTTGCACGATAAAACAGGGAGCATTCTTGAGGACTTTAACAAAGTTAATGAGGCTGTTTCCGATAATATCATGCAAGCTAACAATACTCTCAATGGCAATATAAACAAACTGATAGAAAGCTCAAATGTTATGTCGGAACAAAGCAAAACAAATGCCGATTTGCTTGTTCAGCAAGATACGTATATGAAACAGGCTATGACCAATTTGGATGAAATATCTTCAAAAATTAATGCGTTGAATAAAAGTTTATCCTCTGCCGGAAAAGAAATCGGTTCGACTTTGGGTACATACGAGCGCAAGATTTCCGATTTTGATGACAAGCTTATAAAACAGCTCGGTTTTTTGAAAGAGAGATATGATCAAACCAAACAGCAAATGAATGAGTACGACCAAAGACAAAAAGAAGCCGGTATCGATCGCTTTATGAAAACATCGGCAAATATAATTCAAGAACTGGAATCAATATCTATTGATGTCAATGCTATATTCAGTAAAAACGGCAATAAAGATGACGATTTATGGAAAAAATATTATGAGGGAGATCACGCCGTATTTGTTCGTCATTTGGCTAAAAATATGACTAAAAAGGAAATTATGGCCATTCAGGAAGATTATGAAAAGAAGCCGGATTTTCGCATTATTGTTGATAAATATTTGGATGATTTCAACAGCTTGATAAATGTTGCCCGTGAAAATGAGCGTGCCAGTACGTTGCTTGCCTTGATTTCGGGTTCGGATATCGGAAAAGTATATTATATTTTAGCAAGAGCATTAGGTAAAGTTAATTAATGGAAGGATTTTTGGATTTTAACAGTAAAGTTTTTATGGCGCCGATGGCCGGTATTACCGATTGCCCGTTTCGGACGATATTAGCCGAATGCGGTGAAGGTAACCTGATTTCGGAAATGGTGGCCGTTAATGCTATCCAGCGCAAAAATCCGAAAAGTTATCAAATAGCCAATGTTAAATCCGAACCTTATCCGGTGGTTGTACAACTTGTCGGCAATAATCGGGAACTTTTTGCCGATGCGGCGCAGTTGGTGGCTGATTTAGGGGCAAAATCCATTGATATCAATATGGGGTGTCCGGTTAAAAAAATTATCAATAACAATTCCGGTTCAGCTTTGATGAAGGATTTGTCCTTGGCCGCGCAGATTATTAAAGCGACGGTAAAGGCAACGCCGCTGAAAGTCAGTGTTAAATTCCGTAAAGGTTGGGATATGGAGCATGTTAACGCAGTGGAATTTGCCAAGATGTGCGAAGACAGCGGCGCTTCGTATATAACGGTACACGGACGGACGCGCTCGCAAGGTTACAGCGGTACGGCCGATTGGGATATTATCCGCGAGGTGAAAAAGGCGGTTAAAATTCCGGTTATCGGTAACGGGGATATAGATTCACCTCAAAAAGCCGAGCAAATGATGAAATACAGCGGCGTCGACGGTGTTATGATCGGTCGGGCGATGCTTGGAAATCCGTGGCTGCTGGATCGGGTTGACAGATTTTTGAAAGGCCTTGAACCTAAACCTGAACCGACTGTTTTACAAATCAGAGATACGTTGTTAAAACATATAAGTTTACTGATTGATTATTATGGCGAGCGCGGCGGAATAGCCATATCACGCAAATTTGTCGGGTGGTATGTCCGCAGTTTATACGACGCGAAAAGGTTTCGCGAGCAGTATACAAAACTCAATACGTTGCCGGAAGCGCAACAGTTGATAAACGAATATTTTATGAAGGTGGCAGTATGAAAATTGTTGTTGGTGGAGCTTCTAATGTCGGGAAAAGCATTGTCGGTTACTTAAGTATGGGTAACAATGATATCATTGTTGTTGATGAAGATTCGTCCAAACTCGATGAAATTGCCAAAGAATATGATATTCAGCCGGTATTAGGCTCAATTTCGCATCCTGATGTGCAAGAAAATATCGGTATGCAGAATATGGATATGCTGATTGCCGTTACCGAAAGCGATGAAATTAATATGGTTGCCTGTCAGGTTGCCTACACTTTGTTTAATGTACCGCGTAAAATTGCGCGTGTTGATTCGCAGTACTTTTTGAATCCGCTGTGGAATACGTTGTATAATGAAAAAAGTCTGCCGGTTGATTTGGTTATTACGCCGGATGTCGAAATCGGAAAATATATTGAGAACTTACTGAATTTACCGGGAACAACGGCGGTTTATCCGTTTTCGAACAACTTAGTGAATATATTTGCATTTAAGCATCAGGATACGGATATTCCGTTTATGAAATTTTCGCTTAATCATATCAATCATAAGCTTGAAGATTTCGGGGCGCAGATTGTTTTGATTTTGCGTGGCGGTCGCCGTATTATTCCGAGTATAGAAGATGAAGAGTATTTACAGCGCAATGATTTAATTTTTGTATGTTGTGCGCCCGATAAAAATCTGGAAGTTATGCGCTTGTTCGGGGTTGACCATAATCCGTATGAAAAAGTTGTTATTTTTGGTGCTAATGCGACATCATATTATTTGGCGACATCGATTGAAAAAAAGGATAATATTGAAAATTGCAGTATTATTGAACCGGATGCCGCAAAGGCCGCTAAATTTGCTGAAAAACTGAATTCGGTATCGGTTATTGCCGGTGAGATGATGAGTGACGTTATTTTGCAAGATGCCGGTTTTTCGGAGGCCGATGCCAGCGTGGCCGTCACCGATAAAGATAAAGACAATCTTTTGATATCTTTACTGGCTTCCAAAAACAAGGATGCACAGGCTTTTTCACTGGTTAATTCCAAAAATTATAACGGTTTGGCGCTAAATATCAGAAATAATGTTATTATTGACCGTTCAACCATCACAATTTCGGCGATATTACGCTATCTGCGTAAAGCGCGTATCTATGAGGCTTATTCTTTGGCAAGTGATGTCGGTGAAATCTGGGAAATTAATTTAGGCGCCGACAGCGTAAATATCGGGCATAAAATCAAAGAACTGAATATGCCGAAAGACAGTGCGGCAATAGCGGTTTTAAACAAAGATGAAGAATTGATATTTAATTTGGATAAATATGAGCTGAAAGCCGATGATAAAATATTGGTTTTTGTGGCTCCGCAAGACATTCGTCGGATAGAAAACATCTTTTACTTATAAAATTCCTGATAAAAAACTTGAAATTTAAAAAAAATGCGCTATGTTAAAGCGAATTTTTAAAACGGCATAATATTGCCGTTAAGTGTTTGATGTATAGAGGATTTTAAGATGAGTATGAGAAATATTGCCATTATCGCCCACGTTGACCACGGCAAAACCACGCTGGTAGACGGTTTGTTAAGACAAAGCGGAACCTTCCGCGATAACCAAAAAGTTGTCGATTGTGTAATGGACAGCAATGATTTGGAACGTGAGCGCGGCATTACCATTCTCTCTAAATGCACGTCGGTTGATTGGAACGGTACCCACATCAATATTGTCGATACGCCGGGACACGCTGATTTCGGCGGTGAAGTTGAACGTATTTTATCTATGGTTGACGGCGTTGTGTTGTTGGTTGATGCTTCCGAAGGTCCGATGCCGCAAACAAAGTTTGTGTTGGGTAAGGCCTTAAAAATCGGTTTAAAGCCGATTGTCGTTATCAATAAAGCCGACAAACCTGATGCCCGTCCGGATGAAGTTTTAAACGAAATCTTTGATTTGTTTGTCAGCCTGAATGCGACCGATGAACAATTGGACTTCCCTACCCTCTATGCTTCCGGCCGTAACGGTTGGGCTGTTCGTGAATTGGAAGACGAACATAAAGATTTAACACCGCTGTTTGAAACCATTTTATCGTATGTCAGCGAGCCGGTATGTGAGCCGGATAAACCGTTCAGAATGCTCGCTACCACGTTGGAAGCCGATAAATTTGTCGGTCGTATTTTAACCGGCAAAATCCAAAGCGGCAGTGTCAAGGTTAATGACACGGTAAAAGTTATCAATAAGGACGGTGAAGTCGAACGTACCAAAATTACCAAAATTATGGCTTATCAAGGTTTGGATCGTGCCGCACTTAACGAAGCTCATGCCGGAGATATCGTTGCCGTAGCCGGTATTGTCAAAGGTACGGTTGCCGATACGATTTGTGCGCTTGATGTGCCGGTAACAGACTATATTAAAGCTCAGCCGATTGATCCCCCTACCCTTGTGATGACTTTCTCGGTTAATGATTCCCCGTTGGCCGGTCGTGAAGGCGATAAAGTGACTTCACGCGTGATTTGGTCCCGTTTGGAAAAAGAGGCTGAAGGCAATATTGCTTTGAAAATCTCGCGCACCGATAATACCGATAGTTTTGAAGTTGCCGGCCGCGGTGAATTGCAGCTCGGCGTTTTAATCGAAACCATGCGCCGTGAAGGTTTTGAACTTTCCATTTCGCGTCCGCGCGTGATTATGAAGCGTGATGAAAACGGTCAACTTTTGGAACCGATCGAAGAAGTTGTTGTCGACGTAGATGAAGAATTCTCCGGTGCGGTGGTTGAAAAATTGGGCCAACGTCGTGCCGAAATGATAGATATGATTCCGTCGCAAATCGGTAATAAAGTTCGCTTGGTATTCCATGCTCCGTCACGCGGTTTGATCGGTTATCACTCCGAATTTTTGACCGATACGCGCGGTACTGGTGTTATGAACCGTATTTTCTATGCTTTTGAACCGTATAAGGGTGAAATTGAAGATCGCCGTAACGGTGCAATGATTTCCAGCGAAGACGGTCAGGCTATCGCCTACTCTTTGTGGAAATTGCAAGACCGCGGTCCGATGTTTGTTGAGCATAACAGTCCTGTTTATGTAGGTATGATTATAGGTGAACACAATAAATACAATGATATTGAGGTTAACCCGACGAAATCTAAGCAATTGACCAATATTCGTGCCGCCGGTAAAGATGAAGCCATTGATTTGATTCCGCCGAGAAAAATGAGTTTGGAACAGGCTTTGGCATATATTCAGGCCGATGAACTGCTTGAAGTTACGCCTAAATCGTTGCGATTGCGCAAGAAGATTTTGGATCCGATTGCTCGTAAACGTTCAAAACAAGCAACCGAAAGCGAATAATTTTTGTTGAAAAATTTAATTTGCGGGCTAAAATGCCTTATTGAGGAAATAAAATGGCTGACGATGACAGATTAAAAAAATGCACGGAATATTGTCCGTTTTTGAAGGCAAAAGGCACATTTTGCGAGCTGTTTCGTCGTGCGCTGCAAACAACCAACGGTATATCGTTGCGTTGCGAAGATTGTAAAAATCCGGAACAGCGTAAAAGCTCGTATAAAGCTTTAGGGTTAACACTTGATGACCGTTCGCAGTTGTGGCAGAAAGCCATTATGAAGCATAATGAAATTGAACTCGGTAAAAAGCGTGAACAAGAGGCTCTTCGCAAAAAGTTTGCTGAATTTTTGGAAGATAAATACGGCAATCGTCCGCCGCTTGAAGGGAATACTTTTTTGAATAACCTTATAATAAATCTGTATATGGTTATGGATGCAACCGAGCGCAATATGATGATGACCGTGTTAAACGGCCGCAACGGTGATGCGCTTATTCAGGCCATCGAGCGTGCACCGAAAGACGAAAGCTTGCTCAGAAGCGTCCGTCGCGAGCTGGATGAAAAATTCCAAGAACATCAGCTGATTATGCAAAGAACACAGCGTCAAAACGAAAATATCAATTTTAAGTAAAAATTTGTTGATTTTTTGTCAAATATCATTTATAATACCATCAAATAGACG
The DNA here is from genome assembly GCA_947167235.1 of uncultured Alphaproteobacteria bacterium. Lineage (GTDB taxonomy): Bacteria > Pseudomonadota > Alphaproteobacteria > RF32 > CAG-239 > RUG410. The sequence continues at coordinate 12,852 of CAMVHF010000003.1, read as the reverse complement.
GAGACTTTGATGGCAAACGAAACGATATTAGTAAAAACCAGAGATAATTACGTTATGGCATTCAGCATTGATTATGCAAATGCTGCCGAAAAAGCACGTTTAAAACATGAATGTGAACGGTTGTGCAGTAATATCGATTATGCTAACGGCTTCAGTGTAACAACCAGCAGCGGTATTACTTATGATCAAAGAAATACTCAATTTATCAATAAAGAAATAACCGGCTATCACTTTCATAAGAATCCGCATAATTATCGCAACGATATGGCTTCAAGCAACTATCCGCCTAATGTCGCACAGCCGAATACAGTCCATTTTAACAGCACAATATCGGATGCCGATGTTCCGGAAATGATTAAAAACATCGGTTACAGACTTGAGGCTAAAGATTATTTATGTCAGGTCGAGCGTATCGGTGACAACTATGTTGTCAGAAATCGTCAAAAGACATTGGCGACGGTTTATCAGGGCGAAAATAAAATTGAATTTTCAAGAAATCACTTACAATTTCCGCCGGCCGAATATGCCGAATTACAAACTATGGTGCATGGCTTTGCCACAGCTAAAAGCGCAGATCCGTCTCTTGATATATATGAATATGCCCGCAACAATATTCATGACAGACGTAGTTATAATTTGTTCAAAGTTTACGCTGATGAGTATGATCGTTTGCAACATTTGGATAATACCGTCGGGCATGAGCTTAAACATATTAAAAACGGTGTATTTTACCATGGCTTAAGCTTAAAAAGCGATGCAAAACGTATGTCGGTTGAAGACTGTTATCGTATAAGCGTTGAAGACGAGCGCAGCGCATATATGTCGCAACTTGTCAATTCAATTAACAAGTACCTGAAAGGCGGAAATTTTAACGATTACAGTATGTTTGATGCCGAGTGCGATTCGTTTATGAACCGCTTAAAATCGATGTCATCGGATGCCGAGCGTTTAGCCTATGCAACCAATCTACCGCTTTTAACTAAAGAAATGATGCAACAATTTGCCGGAACTCATAAAAATGATTATGACGTTACGCAATTTCCGCAGACAACAGCAGATGTTGTTAATGATCAACCGGCAACAGCCGCAGCGGATACGGACAGAGCTTGGTTTAAGAGATTACGCTCATTGTATTACAATTTTGAGATATATGATCCGCGTACCGGTCGTACCGAGCCTAAAAACTTAGCTCAATACATTACACCGGATATTGAAGTCGAAATCACCAATGAAGTTAATCGCAGTATTATCACGCCTTTGAAAACAACAATGAATGCTAATATCAATAATACCGCGACACAAGTGGCCAATGGTGATATAAATCCGGAGTTGATTGAACAGGCAAAAGCTTTGATGCGTGATGCAGTCCGCCAGTCAGCTTATATTAATCAGGTTGATAATTTCAGAGTAGCTTCGTTGTATGAGGATGAAAGCGAAAACAGACCTCAACCGACGCCGACTCCGACTCCAACTCCGACTCCGACGCCGACGCCGACACCGACGCCGACACCTTCTGAACCTGAACCTGAGCCGATACCGACTGATCGAGCCGGTTGGAGCGACAATTTACAGGCTTATTGGAAAAATATAGAAGGCTATCAGGAAGTTGCCAAAAATAATGTAGAATATAAGTTCAAAATTAATGATGCAACCGTAAGATATACCTCGCCGCGTCGTGTGGAAGTCAGCCGTAATGCCGATTATGATTTATATAATAAGCTGCTGCAAGAACCGACAAACAAAAATAAACCGATTGAATTTTTAGAGACACTGACGAAAGAACAGGCATTGACATTATACGTTGCTTGTATTAATAACGGACGTAGACCGGTCGGTGCCGTACCGAGAGATTTATCCGGAATCGAAAATATCCAAGGTATTCCGGAAAGCGAGTTACGTCGATTCAGACAGCTGACAAATGATCGTACACAAGATACGACTCAGCAACGAGGTAATCAAAATGCTTCACAAGGTCATGCAGATACAAGGCAGACAAGAATTAATCAAATAATGACAATGAAGCGTTCTTTATCTCGTTAAAAATCAAGCCCGTCAGAGTCTCACTGAAACGCTATTTCGTTTAAAAATGATAAATCTATCATAAAATTTTAAAAATCTCTCTACGAGGCAAAAAAACGGCTTAGAATTGATTTTGCTTTTTAGGAAAATTTTATGGACGATAAAACAATATATGCTCTTTCAACCATTTTTGGTAAGTCGGGAATTGCCGTGATTCGTGTGTCCGGCAGAAATGCTTATTCGGTTATCGAAAAAATGACCGATCTTGATATAACGGCTCTTAAATATCGTCAGATGTATTTTACGCCGATACTTGATCCTGTTTCACGTGAAACATTGGATAATTGCTTGGTGGTTGGTTTTAAGGCGCCTAATTCTTTTACCGGCGAAAATACGGTTGAGATTAATTGCCATGGCTCAAAAGCGGTTATCCACGCTATAACGGATGCTTTGTCAAAATTGCCGGACTTCAGAATGGCTGAACCGGGGGAATATTCGCGTCGGGCATTCTATAACGGTAAAATGGATTTAACCGAGGCAGACGGACTTGCCGATTTAATAGAAGCAGAAACGGCTTTACAGCGCAAAGTTGCTCTGCAACAAATGGGCGGAACACTGCTCAACCTGTATGATAAGTGGCGCAATCAATTGGTTAATATTTTATCATATATCGAAGCATTTATTGATTTTCCGGATGAAAATATTCCTCAAAACACTGTATTTAAAATCGAAAATGATGTCGCAAACCTTGTTGAGGAAATAGAAAAACATCTTTTAAATAACAATGTTGAAGAAAGATTGCGTGACGGCTTCAAAGTAGTTATTTCCGGTCCTACCAATGCCGGAAAATCCAGCTTGATAAATGCCATTGTTAAACGGAATGTTGCAATTGTTTCAGATATTGCCGGTACAACGCGTGATGTTATAGAGGCCTATGTCGATATTGACGGATATCCCGTTATTTTTTCTGATACGGCAGGTTTACGCGAATCTGATGATCAAATCGAAAAAATAGGTATTGAGCTGGCTAAAGAGAAAATTGCTCAAGCTGATTTTAATATTTTCTTGTTCGACGCATCAGTTGATAAACCGGATATGTTTACACCGTATTTAAATAGCAACAATTATGTGTTGGTGGCAAATAAGGCTGATAAACTGTCCGATGAAACAAAAAAACAACTGCAAAAAGATGGGTGTTTACTCATTTGTGCCAAACAAAGCCAAAATATTGATGCAATAACTTCAACTTTATCAAAGTATTTCAGTGAATTATTTGATAAAAGTTCATCCCAAATTATAACGCGTCGCCGTTATAAAGATGCTTTGTTTGAATGTGTGGAAAATCTGCAACGCTTTAACTTGCAAAAGGAGATTGAACTCTCAGCCGAAGATATCAGATTAGCTTGTCGGGCGATCGGAAAGATTACCGGACGCGTAGAGGTAGATGAAATTCTTGATAAAATTTTCAGTAGCTTCTGTATCGGAAAATAACGGTGTATTTAAATGCAGACTCATGTTGAACAGTGATTTTAAAATATCTGAGATGAAATTTTTGTGTTTTAGTACACTGTATTTAAATTGAAAGTTAATTTTATATGTGTATAAGTAAGGAATAAAAATAAGAGGTTAGAATGGAAAATTTATATGACGTTATAGTTGTCGGCGGAGGTCATGCCGGCTGCGAAGCATGTGCGGCAGCAGCCAGAACAGGTGCTAAAACTTTGCTTGTTACACATAAAATTTCGACAATAGGGGAAATGTCTTGTAATCCGGCTATCGGCGGACTTGGGAAAGGTCATCTTGTCAGAGAAATTGATGCGCTTGACGGATTAATGGGACGTGTTATCGATAAGGCCGGAATTCAATTCAGAATGCTGAACTTGTCAAAAGGACCGGCAGTTCGCGGACCGCGTGCGCAAGCAGATAGAGAATTATATAAAAAGTATATGCAGGAAGCTCTGCAAAATACGCCGAATTTAACGCTTAAGGAAGGCGCGGTTGAAGGGTTGTTGTTTGAAGAAGATAAAATTGCCGGTGTTAAATTGGCAGACGGAACGGATATAAGATCAAGCGCCGTTGTGTTGACAACGGGGACTTTCTTAAACGGTGTTATGTTTACCGGTCATAAAACTTCTATCGGCGGTCGTGTCGGTGATGTTTCCTGTGTGGGAATAACACCGTATTTAAAACAAAAAGGTATCAAACTCGGTCGATTAAAAACAGGTACACCTTCCCGACTTAATGCCGATACGATAAATTGGGATATCCTTGAACGTCAGTCCGGTGATGAGCATCCTCAGGCATTTTCATTTTTAACCGATAAAATTACGCAAAAACAAATTGATTGCGGAATAACTTATACAAATACCGAAACACATAAGATTATTCGTGATAATTTTTCAAAATGCGCGCTGTTTTCCGGATTAATTACCGGTAAAGGCCCTCGCTATTGTCCGAGTATTGAAGATAAACTAGTACGTTTTGCCGATAGAGAAGCGCATCAAATCTTTTTGGAGCCCGAAGGTTACGATACAAACGTTGTTTATCCGAACGGAATATCAACATCGTTACCTGAAGATGTTCAAGATGCGTTTATACACACGATGAAAGGCCTTGAAAAAGTCGAAATTTTACGTTTTGCCTATGCTATCGAATATGATTATGTTGATCCGCAAGAGCTTGACCATTGTTTACAGCTCAAAAAGGTTTCCGGATTATATTTGGCCGGACAAATCAACGGTACAACGGGGTATGAAGAAGCCGGTGCTCAAGGGCTTGTTGCCGGTGTAAATGCTGCGCTATCTGCCAAAAAAACAGGTAAAGAATTTTATATAGACCGCAGTCAAGGCTATATGGGTGTTATGATAGACGATTTAATTACTAAGGGTGTTGATGAACCATACCGAATGTTTACTTCGCGTTCGGAATACCGCTTGGTTTTGCGTGCTGATAATGCAGATGCCAGATTAACCGAACTCGGACATGAAATAGGATGTGTTTCTGATGCCAGATACAGTGTATTTAAAAAGAAAATGGAATTGATTCAAAAGTTTAACGAATACTGTGAAAGTAAAATCGTATCGTATGCCGATATCGAGAGAGAGGGTTTGGCTGTTAAACATTCCGGCAAAAAATCCTTAAAAGATGTTATGGGCTACCCTAATGTTTCACGTGAAACAATTGAAAAATTTGATTCTGAAATCAATACCGTAGATGATAAAATTTATGAACAAGTTGAAATTGATGCTAAATATTCCGGTTATCTCAAGCGTGAATATGAAGATATTAAAGTATTTAAGCGTGACGAGAATTTGAAAATCCGCGATGATATCGATTACAGTAAAATCGGCGGCTTATCAACCGAAATGGTGCAGAGATTTACAACCGTCAAACCGAAGACTATCGGCGAGGCTTCACGCATAACCGGTGTGACACCTGCAGCTGTAACGGCTATTTTGGGATATATTAAAAATGCGTAATACTCAAACTTTTTCTTATCACTCTCATACCACCTTCTCGGATGGTCGAAACTCAATTCGCGAAATGATTCGTCATGCAAAGGAAATCGGCTTCACCGAACTTGGAATAAGCGATCATTTGATCGTGCATAAAAATATGTTCCAATGCGAATGCTGGAAATATATGCAGTCGGACAGGGCGTCGCATGTGTACAATAATAATTTTAAGGATATCTTACCCGCTTTTCAAAGACACTGTGAAGAAATACGCAAAATCGCAAAAGAAGAAAATTTTAAGGTTTTAGTGGGCTATGAGGTTGATTTTTTTCCCTATGACGGCTGGTTGGAAGAACTAAAAGAGTTTATAAGTAATTTGGACGTTGATTATTTACACAGCGGTAATCATTTTTTCTGTGATGATAAATATGAAAATATTATCAATATGACATTTATAAAAAATTTTGTCACAGATAAAACTCTTTTAAATGAATATATTATCAGACATTTTGATACGTTGCGACAATGTGTGGAATCCAAAATGTTTGATTTTTTGGCTCATATAGATTATGTTCGTCGCTATTGCGGTGAGGTGTATCAGCCGAATCTGTATTGGGATGAAAAGAACGCTGTTTTAAATGCCTTGGAACAAAACAATGTTGCATTAGAAATCAGTACAAAGGGGTTGCGCCGTATTAATGATTTTTATCCGGATGCTTTGTTGCTTGACGCTGTGTCTGAAAGAAATATTGCGATGCTTATAAACGATGATGCTCATTATACGTCAGAGCTTGGTGCTGATTTTGATAAGGCTGAACAAGCACTGAAAGATCACGGTATTACAAAACGTTTTAAAATATAGTATAATAACCTATATATTTACTTGCAAATATAAACGAATCTTATAATCTCGAAGAAAGAGGTTATAATGGATATTTTTGAAGAACTTTCTAGATACAATGTTTCACGTGAAACATATAAAAAACTGCAAGATTTTGTAGTTTTATTGTCTGAGTGGAATACTAAAATGAACTTGGTCAGCAAAAACTCATTGTCTGATGTGTGGGTTCGTCATGTGTTGGATTCTGCTCAGTTAGTTGATTATATTCCGAATAATGTAAAACATATTGTGGATATCGGCAGCGGCTCTGGTTTCCCGGGGATCGTATTGGCAATATTACTGCAAGAACAAAATCCGCAAGCTCATATCACACTTGTCGAAAGTATTACTAAAAAAGCACTGTATTTAAAAAATGTTGCTGAAAATCTTGGATTACATTCTGTTGAAGTTGTAAATAATCGTGTCGAAAACGCTGTATTTAAAAATGTTGATATAATTACGGCGCGCGCAGTTGCTTCCACCGATATTTTATGCGGATATGCTGATAAAATAGGCAATAAGAATACCGAAATGCTGCTACTTAAAGGTAGAAGTTTTGCCGACGAGGAAGCAGAAGCCGGTAAACGTTGGATTTACACGCGTGAAATCTATAAGAATAAATACAGTGATGACGGTGTAATTGTTAGAATTAAAAATATAAGGATGAAAAAATGAAAATAATTTCTATTGCGAACCGCAAGGGCGGTGTAGGCAAAACGACAACGGCAATAAATATTGCAACGGCATTGTCCGCAATAGATAAGCGTGTCTTGGTTATTGACTTTGACCCGCAGGGAAATGCGACAACCTCTCTCGGTATCATCAAAAGTAAAGAACAAAAATCATCGTACGATGTTTTAGTCGGACGTTGCGATGCACAATCTGCCGCGATTCAGACCGATTTACCGCGCTTTGATATGATTCCGTCAGCCCCTGATTTAGCCGCCGCAGAAATTGAATTGGTCGATGTTGAAAGCAGAGAGTATGTATTAAGTAACGCTCTCAAAAACTTAACCGGTGCTTATGACTATGTGCTGATAGATTGTCCGCCGTCCTTAAATATGATAACGATTAATGCTCTGGTTGCATCTGATTCGGTAATTGTTCCGCTGCAATGTGAATTTCTGGCTCTTGAAGGTTTGGCTGATTTAATGAAAAATATTAATGCGATTAAGCGAAATTTTAATCCGAAGCTGAAATTACAGGGTATTGTTCTGACAATGTACAGCAAGCAAAACAATTTGAGTAAAATGATCGAGGCTGATGTGCGTAAATATTTTGGAAATAAGGTTTATGAAACTGTGATTCCGCGCAGTATACGAATAGCCGAAGCACCATCTTTCGGTAAGCCGATATTGGTCTATGATTTTAAGAGTACGGGTGCGCAAGCATACATAGAATTGGCAAAAGAATTTTTAAAACGTGAAAAGGAGATATAATGAACGCTAACAAAAAATTTGGTTTAGGCAGAGGTCTGGAAGCCTTATTGGGGGATGACGATATCAACTTAAACTTGGATGATACGAAAGATATAGATTCATTTGTAAATAACACTGTATTTAAAAATGAAAATGCAAATGAAATCGAAATTGAAAAAATTATTCCTTGCAGCTTTCAACCAAGAACAGAGTTCAATGCAGAGGCGTTGCAGACTTTAGCCGATTCGATTAAAGATAAGGGAATCTTGCAACCGCTATTGTTAAGAGTTAAGGGCGACAAGTATGAAATTATCGCCGGTGAAAGACGTTGGCGCGCAGCCAAAATGGCCGGCTTAAGCACTGTTCCGGCTCTTATCAAAGAACTGAGTGATCAAGAAACTCTGGAAATCGCGTTAATTGAAAATCTGCAGCGTGAAAATCTCTCGGCAATTGAAGAAGCTGAAGGCTTAAACCGATTAATGTCAGAATATGAATATACGCAAGACACATTAGGTAAAATCATCGGTAAATCACGCAGTTATATTGCCAATATTTTAAGACTTCTCGGTTTGCCGGACGAAATTAAGCAGATGGTTAAAGAAAATAAGCTGTCTGCGGGACATGCACGCGCTCTGGTCGGTTATCCGGCCGCAATCGAGTTGGCAAATGAAATAATAGCTAAAGGATTGAGTGTTCGCGAAACAGAACGTTTGGTTGCCGAACTGAAAGACAAAAAAACGGTTCAGCGCAAACAAAAAACAACAGATTATGATATGCAACAAATCATAAAAGATTTGGAACAAAAATTAAATCTAAAAGTCAAAATTAATGCTAGTCAAAACGGAAAAGGTAGTGTAACATTAAAATACAATAATCCGGCGGAATTGAGCACAATTCTTGATTTACTGGAACAACGTTAAGGAGATATAAAATGGCAACAATTTTAGAAATGATGTTAGAAAACTGTAAAAAGGCCGGATACTATCCGACACAAAATATTGAAAAAATAGCAAAAGCAAAGAATATGATGTTTGGCGAAGGCGAGTGGCGTCGTTGCCCGTGTGACGGCTCTAATGAAAAAAGATATTGTATTTCTGAGCTTTGTCGCAGTGATATAGAGCGTGACGGTATATGTCATTGCAGATGTTATCAAAAATCAGGTACGGATAACGCATAATAAGCTAAAATGAAAGATCCTAAATTCGTACATTTGCGTGTTCACACGGCATATTCGTTGGCATTGGGAGCAACACCGGTGCCAACGTTAATGCATAAATTGCACGATTTGGGAGTGCCTGCCTGTGCCATAACCGACCGAGGGAATTTGTTTGGCGGCAAGGCTTTTTCGATGTATGCCTCCGAAGAGGGAATTAAACCGATTCTCGGTTCAGAACTTTATTTGCATAATGATGATTCCGAAAATTTGGCTGTATCCAAGGGGCGTGAGCTTGAACCGAATGCAATCATATTATTGGTTCAAAACGAGGCCGGCTATAAATCGATTATGCATCTGTATCGGCGTTATTATCTCGATAACACGGAAAACAGCCTCTATCCGCAGCTTAATATGCAAAACTTACGTGATTTCAACGAGGGTTTGATATGTTTTACCGGAGGGTATGAAGGACCAATCGGACAGCTTATCTTAAAAAACCGCCTCACAGATGCCGAAAAGAAATTGCTTGAGCTGAAAGAAATTTTCGGCAATCGCTTGTATATGGAAATTTCGCGTGTCGGCTATGACGAAGAAAAAATTACCGAACCGGTATTTCTGGAACTAGCATACAAACACGATATTCCCTTGGTGGCAACAAACGATGTTTTCTTTTTCGATAAAGAAATGCATGAGGCGCACGATGCCCTAATTTGTATATCCGGTGGCGAATATGTTGCCAACGATAATCGGCGTAAATACTCGATCAATCACTACTGGCGTTCCGAAGATGAAATGATCGAATTGTTTAAGGATATTCCGGAAGCTGTTGAAAATACGGTAAATATTGCTAAAAAGTGCAATTACCTGTCTAAAAAGGTAGAAGCTCTGTTACCGATATTTATATGTCCGGACGGCAAAACGCAAGACGAATTTATTACCGAAGAGGCTTATAAAGGGTTGCATGAGCGTATGCTTAAGCAAGTGTACACCGATGATATGAGCGAGGAAGAACGCCAAAAAATCGATGAGCAATATTATACCCGCCTGGAATATGAATTAAGCGTTATCAAAAAAATGGGCTTTCCGGGGTATTTTCTTATCGTGTCGGACTTTATCCGTTGGTCGAAGACGCACGGTGTGCCTATCGGACCGGGGCGTGGTTCTGGTGCCGGCTCAATAGTGGCCTGGGCCTTGAAAATTACCGACTTGGATCCGATAAGATTGGATTTGCTGTTTGAACGATTCTTAAATCCGGAACGTGTTAACATGCCGGATTTCGATGTGGACTTGTGTCAGGAAAATCGCCATAAAACAATCGAATATGTGCAAAATAAGTACGGTATGGACCATGTGGCGCAGATTATTACCTATGGTAAACTGCAATCAAAGGCCGTTATTCGCGATGTGGCGCGTGTTTTGCAAATGCCGTACAGTCAAGCGGATAAAATATCAAAAATGATTCCGCCGGGGCAGGGCGGTAAAAATCCGACATTGAAACAATCTCTGGAACTTGTGCCGGAACTTGAGGAAATGCGGGTAAATGATCCGCAAATCAATAAATTATTTGATATTGCGATGAAACTGGAAGGTTTGTATCGTAACAGCGGTATGCACGCAGCCGGTGTGGTTATCGGCGACAGACCGCTTGACCAACTTGTTCCGCTTTATAAAGATCCGCGTGCGGATATGCCGGTAACTCAATATGATATGAAGTTTGTTGAAGAAACCGGTTTAATTAAATTCGACTTCTTGGGCTTAAAAACATTGACGGTTATCGAACGTGCCGTTGAATGGGTTAAACGCGTTCACGGGGTTGAGCTTGATATGGCCTCTCTGCCGCTTGATGATAAGCTGACCTATGAATTAATGCAACGTGGTGATACCAGTGCGGTATTCCAGTTTGAATCTTCGGGTATGCGCGATATTATGAAGCAAATCAAGCCCGACCGATTTGAGGATTTGATCGCGGTTATCTCTTTGTACCGACCGGGGCCGATGGCTAATATTCCGACCTTTATTGCCCGCAAGCACGGACAAGAAGAAATTAAATACGAACATCCGGATTTAGCGCCGATACTTGATGAAACCTACGGTATTATGGTTTATCAGGAACAAGTTATGAAAATTGCACAGGTTCTGGGCGGTTATACACTCGGTGGCGCCGATAAATTGCGTAAGGTTATGGGTAAAAAGATGCGTGATCAAATACCGCATCAACGCGAGATGTTTACCGAAGGTGCGCAGAAAAAAGGCATTGATCCTGATGTTGCCAAATCAATTTTTGACCAGATGGCTAAGTTTGCCGAATACGGTTTTAACAAGTCGCATGCTGCTGCTTATTCGTTAATTTCATATCAAACAGCATATTTGAAAGCGCATTATCCGGTTGAATTTATGTGTGCGATTATGGATTTTGATATTACCAATACCGATAAAATCTCGTTTTATACCGAAGAAGTTAAAAAAATGGGCTTCAAAGTTTTGCCGCCGGATATTAATTCTTCCAATGCACTGTTCAAAGTTGAAGACGGCAATATTCGCTTTGCATTAGCCGGTTTGAAGGGAGTGGGCGAGGCCAATATGAATTATATTGCCGAAGAACGCGCCAAAAACGGCAAATTCAAGAGTATATCCGATTTTATACATCGGGTTGATATCAAGCAAATTAACCGTAAGCAGATGGAACAGTTGATTAAGGCCGGTGCATTTGACAGTTTAGATACAAACCGGCAAAAGCTGTTTGTTAATATAGATAACATTTTGCGTCACATGGCGGCGGCTTCCGAAACCAAAAACAGTAATCAAACATCACTGTTTGGTGCGCAAGAACTGACAACCGAAGTTAAGTTATCGGATAAACCGGATTGGCCGGATTTAGAGCGTTTGGAATACGAAGCCGAAGCAATAGGGTTTTATTTATCGGCACATCCTCTGGACGTTTATAAAGACAGTATGGAGCGCTTAGGAATCAGAAGTTTTAATGACGTTATCAAAGGTATAAAATCCGGTGATGTGATAATGGCAAATCTGGCCGGATGTTTGCAATCCGTACAAAAGAAAATCGGTAAAAGCGGTAAGCCGTTCGCCTTTGTCAAACTATCGGATACTTCGGCAGCCTATGAGGGACTTTTGTGGTCGGAAGGAATTATGAAGTACGAACATGCTTTACAAAGCGGACTTCCGTTGTTTGTACAGGCAAAAATCGAAAAACAGGCGGATGATATGCCGCCGCGCATTATGTTTAATATTATCAAAACCTTAGATGAGGCTATAACGGAAAATTCTAAAGGATTGATTATAGAAATTAACAGCGTTGAGGCCGTCAGACCGATACAACGTCTGTTGGCACACGAGCATTTCGGCGTATATAAGGTTTATATAAAACCGGAGTTGCCGGATTGGGATATCCGTATTCAGCTGAAAAACGGCTACGCCTTGGATAACGGCGAACTTCTAACATCGATTCGCTCGATTCCGGGGGTATCATTAGTAAAGGAAATTTAAGATGAGCAGAAAATTTGGACTATTCGGAGCATTAAGAAAAACATTCGGCCTTATATGGAGAATGTTGGACCATTGGTATGTACCTTTTATATATGCAGGGATTTTGACCTTCATAAGTTTGATTTGCAGACGCTGGAGCTATTCGTGCCAAACAGCAGATTTACCGGCATGGTGTGTAACTTATCCGAGTACAATGGGCGGAATCGTATCATATTTATCGGTTTATTATATAGGTATCTGCGCTGTCATTTTTGCATTCGGCTATGATATATATAATGTATCGTTTAAGCGCGAACCGTTTAAGCTGAAAAATATAATTTCCTTTAACAAACAAAAAATCAAAACAATGGGAATGCTGTTTTGCATAGGTGGTATGATGGGCGGTTTCAACAGAATTCCTGGAAATATGACCAAAGAACA
>CAMVHF010000002.1 GCA_947167235.1 uncultured Alphaproteobacteria bacterium | reverse complement strand
ACCGCTTGGGGAACAGGTATCGGCGCTGCAGTCGGTGCCGGTGTCGGTGCGTTGATTGGTGGCGAAAAGGGTGCTTTAATCGGTGCCGGTGTCGGCGGTGCAGCCGGTGCGGCAACCGGCGGATATATGGATGTTCAGGCAAGTAAATTGCGTGAAAAATTGGCCGGAACCGGTGTTCAGGTAATGCGTGACGGCGATAATGTTCGCTTGATTATGCCAAACAAAATCACTTTCAATACCAATGAATCAACCTTGTTACCACAAGCAAATGCCGTGTTGGATTCGGTTGCCTTAGTGGCTAACGAATATGATAAAACCAATTTGCAAATTGTCGGTTATACAGACAGCACAGGTAATGATAAAATCAATATTCCGTTATCACAGCGTCGTGCGCAATCCGTTGCATCATATTTGAGCTTACGCGGTGTTGCCGGAAATCGTTTGAATGCATACGGCGCCGGTGCGGCTAACCCGATTGCATCCAATGCAACGGCAGAAGGTAAAGCTCAAAACCGTCGTGTTGAGATTATGCTGATTAACGCTCAATAGTAATTACCGTGCATCATAAAAAATCCGCCGAATGTTTATCTCGGCGGATTTTTTTGTAAGAAAATAAATTATCAGTTTTTTTATTAAAAACAGTTAAAGCCCTTCAAAATGAAGGGCTTTAAGAGTAAAATTTATTCAGACTTTTTTGAGGTTTCAACCGTTGATTTTGTTTTTAAGGGACAAAAATTAATTGGCGGTTGAACAAATGTCTGAAGGAAAGACTGCTTGGCATCTGGAACAAACGGTGTTATTCCATATTCCTCTTTAAGGATTCGCATCGTTTCATCCAGTTCGCCGTTACTGATTTTAAAAATTTCTTCAGCAACTTTTTGAATGTCAGCCATAGCTTTAGTAACGAACATCGTGATACATGACGGGCTGTTGCTTGATCTGCTGCGGCAAACCATCGGACATAGAGTACAGCACAACTGTCGATTCATAGCGGTCCAAAAGCGGATCATAGACGTCGGCTGGGTCGGAAGAATCAAACTTGAGTTCAAACACGTCAACACGGCTCAAGTCAATGTCTTCTGGCAGTTGTCTCAAAACTTCCTCGACACACGGGCATAAGGAAGCATGATTCTCCTCAAACCGGTGATAGCACTGGAATTCGCCGACTTTCTGCAAACCGCGCAAAACCAACGGCCGGCGGAAATGTTTCACGACTTGTCTGTCATCGTTGAAATTGAAAAGATAGCTCTTCCCAATATCATACAGCGTGGTAAACACCAGCAAATCCGTTGCATCGGCCGTAAATACCTTTTCATAGTGGCACACCGCATTGTGGCGGATACGCACGAGAGGCTTAATTTGCTTAGCGCGCTGAACAACAGTTTTGTTTGGCAGTGCTTCAGCCATCAACAATTTCCGGTAAAGGTCCATGTACATGTCTTCTTCTTCGCGGGAAAGAGAATATCCCCAAAGAACTTTCTGGAAAGCTTCCAGCTTGCAGTCAATGCTAGTCATAATTGTTATAATTAAATGTTTATAAATAGTATGAAATTATGCTGACAGGGTAATATTTTTGTCAATAAAAGTCAATGGAAAAATTTGCATTTTCTGAATGAGAAGATAAAAATTTTATGTATCAAATGCAATTTCTTAAAATCAAAGATTATGCCAATCTATGAGGCATAATCTTTGTTATATTGGTTAATACAAATATAAAATTTCGCGTTTATAGTAAAATTTCTTTTAGTTTTGAACTCATGAGTTTTTTTCTTTCCTCCATAAACTCTTCAAAATTTGAAAGTTCGTAAGATATATTTTGAGGCAAATATTTTACATTCTCTTTATTTGACGGTATTTTTAACCATTCAACTAAAGGAGTGTCATTTTTACTTTCATTTTCTCTTCCTTCAAGCATTTGAAGATTAGCCAATGTATTTCTTTTTCTTTGCCAATCAACAATAGTATCATTATCAATTTTTGCACCATTTGGCAGAATCAAATCTTTGATTTTATCATTCTCAAACCATGATTTAGGGTGCATATGGTCTTGATGGAAAGGCTTTTGGCTATATTTCAAGTTTGGATATAAAAGAGATAACAGCATAAAGGTGTAAGCACCTATTTCATGTGTATCGAATAAGCCGTCTATCTCTTCACTTGTATATTTTAGAGTTTTCTCGCCCGTAAAACGTATTCCATATAAATCACTTAATTCAAAAGACTTTTCGGTATTTATGAATTTTTTGATATTTGTCAACGCGGTATTTGTTGAAGCTCCGAATATTTGTTTAACTTGAGAAATCACTATATATTTTTTTAATTCATTTTTACTCAGCTCATCAAGTTTTCCGCCTTTATAAATATAATATACGACAGGTATTATAGATACGTACGAAATTATATTTTCGGCATTAAAACCATAATCATTAAGTAAATTGACGGTTGTTTTTATGGAATTCTTTATACTGTTCCAGTTATCTTTAATTTTTAACACCTTGTCTCTTTTAAATGCTTCAACTTTTAATGATACACTTAAATCATCTATTAAATATAAACAAGTGCGCATAATAAAATCATTTGTAAATTTATATCCCTCTCCAATCTTATTTATAGCGGTTAAAAGAGAATCAATTTCTTCTCTTGCGTCATCCCAATGCGATACGATTGTTGAAAATAATAAATCACTTTTTGATAAAACCATACCACCTGAATTTACACGGACAAATATCTCCAACACATTATCGATAGAGTCAGCCTCTTCTTCATAATAGTTAATAAGTTCATCCTTAAATAATCTTGTATGTAATTTTGATAAATTATCTATTGCGACGCTGTCATTTAATAAATTATTGGGAATAAACAGTCTACTGTAAAGCTCTTCAAATTTGTACTTTAATATGTCTTTAACCCGATACCAAAGTTGATTATTTTTTGTGCTTTTTGCTGCATCCGCAGTCAGAAATTCAAATTCATAAAAAGAATCTTCATCATTTATTTGACTATGAATATTGAAGTATAATTCTTTTTTGGGAAAAGCATCATCATTTTTCCATTGCTTATTAGGAATTTTATTACTTATACTTCCCTGTAAAGCTATATACAGAGAGGTTAAACGTTGTTGCCCATCTAATACAGCCCAAATAGAATTATCAGGATTTGTCGGGGGAGCTGCAAGTTTGTTTTTGAAAAAATCTCGCTGATGATAATCTCTGATAAATTCATACATTGAATATTCTTTTTCGTTTATCACGCTGTTTTTTACTTTCCAGAACAGGAAAGTACCAATAGGATAATTTTTCATGACAGAATCCATAAATTTAGTCACTCGGTCTTCTGCCCAAACATATTTTCGCTGTAAGGCAGGTAAAAATACCTTTCCTTCTTTAATTTTTTCTATAATATTTTTAATAGTGTCTTTTTCATATTTTCCCATATCAGAATCCTTATTCTAAGCGGTTAGAGGCTTGCCGTATAATTAATGGCGGTGAAGATTATTAATAAGTATTAACACGACGCGTCGCCAAATACAAGCTTGAAAATCATAAATGAAATGCCGATTGGCGGTTTTTCAATTTTTTATAAATCTCAATAATATGCAGTGCATCCAGTAAAGCGCCGTTGTATGCCGGATACTTGATTTTCACATTCAGACGTTCACTTAAAGCGCATAAATGATTTTTTTGACCGGCGAATACGGCTTTTGCCATTTCTAAAGTATCGGTTATTTTGTTTTCCGGCTTAAAGCCGATTTCATTATTCAAAAAGTTTAAGTCAAATAGAATATGGTGTCCGATGATTTCCTTGCCTTTGATAAAATTCAAAAATTCGTTTTTATAGGCGGCAAAGGGCGGATAATCTTGTAAAAAATCATAATCCAAACCATGTATTTTGACAACTTCTTCCGGTACATCGCGCTCAGGATTAATATAGGCATGAAATACTGCACCAGTTTGAATATCATTTTTATCAATTTCAATAGCAGCAATTTCAACAAGTTTATGCCCATCTTTATAATCTAAACCAGTAACTTCTGTATTAACCACTACTTTTGTGGTAATATTATTTTTATGAAAAAATTTATTAAATAAACTAATCATTTTTCACTATATGCTTTGAAATAGTTTTGAGTTGCATTAGTAAGCTTTCCGCTTTTGTCAGTTGGTCATTGATACGATTTACGGTATTTTTATCCGATTCAGCTATATTTAAGGTCGCTACATCTTTTTTAATTTGTTGCACCATAGGCATAAAATCAGTATAAAAAGATTCAGCCATTAAAGCGGCAGATTCTTTTTTAGCCTTAGATACTGTATTATCAGCCATTACAAATCTACATCACTTATTGAAACAGTTTTTACATAGCCGTTTTCATTATAGACCGCAACATCGCTAGAATTATATCTATCACGAATATAAACATACTGACTGTCAAATTTCAAAATTTCGTCACCACTTGTGCCATAATTGAGTGTTGTTCCCCCATTACTAAGAGTAGCACTCAATGTACCATGCAAAATATGCGGAAATTCCGTAATAGTTCCGGTGCTACTATCATATAAACTTTCAATCATTTTATTTTTCCTTTCTAAAAAACTTTACAAAAATATTTAAACACAGCAATACGCCAAACTATGACACATTCCGGATAAACTTTTCTACATCGCTTTTATTTTTAGCAATTTTATAGGCATACGTTGTTGTTTTTCCTATACGATTGGCTGATTTAAATCCTTTTGCAACCCTGCTCTGTAAATCTTTTAATAAAGATTTACTATTAAGCGTCATTTCTTTATTTTTACCGGAGAATTTGTAACATAATTTTACTTGCAATGTTTTACCTTCAGCAAAAGAAACTTCTATTTGCTTATAATCTTCACCACCGGTTACATCGTGCCAATCAAACCAACAGCCATAAAAACCACCGCGCGCATTATGCACCCATTCAATATTAAATTTATGACCTTGCAATGCATTATAAAGATAATCAAACCATTTTTCAGTGTTCCAAGTCATAATATCCGTATCATCACAGGCTTGTATACGTTCTCTCACTGAATTTAGTCGTTGATAGAAACTCTCAAAAATTAAATTATCTGCACGATTATTTTCCAAAAGTTCAAGCATATCATCACGTTTGAGGGAAACGCAATCTTTCTGCGATAATGCGTTTTGTTCTGCAGAGGGAACGTATCCTTGAACATAATCGCCGGTTTTGAAATAACAAACCTTTATTTTTTTATCAGAAGAGAATTTTTTATCATTAGACCGGATATTTTTAACATAGCGAATTATCTGGTCGTCATGTTCATTGGTGTGAGTTTTATCCTCAATAATCAAAATATGTGAGGTTGTAACAATCAAAACATCGATATGTTCAACCTGACGCTCGACAGATAATATTTCTTCTTTTTCAGAAATGCCGCATTTGGCGAGAAATTTATGTGCCATAGCGTATTCTTTAGGAAAGTCACTTTTATATTTTTCCTTTCCGAATGCTAACATATAGCAAAGAAAAGCATCTTGTGACAGCTCACTTGTTGCATAATCAAAAATATTAGGTTGATTCATTTTTATGCACTCCACCATGAATATTTACTGTAATCTTTTTATTTTCTTCACAGTTCTTGTTCCGCTCAAAGAATCGTATTTATACACCCCGTCACGCAAGAAAAGACCTTTTACAATAGCACCATCAATTTGGTTGGAATCTTTTGCGTTAGATTCTATAAAAACTAATTGTTGCATTTCATCAGCCATATCATTAAGATCTCTGTTAAGCTCATCCGGTTCACCAGTTGTCATTGACATCAGCGTGGAAAGTTGCGAAAAAGCCGCCAGCATTTGTATTTCTTTAAGGCTCATATTTATTCTTGGCTTTACCAAAGTACCAGCCTCCTGTTGCTCAAAAATTTGAAATTCACCTTCTAATAAGCATCTATTCTTTTTGCTTAAAATTCCGCCATCGCACCACTCTGCATTATATTTTTTTGACAGTGCTAATTTTTTTGCTTCTTCTTCCCTTTTCTTCTTTAATTCTTCCTCTTCAGCTATTTTAGCGGCTTTGATTTTTTTGTCTTTATCCCTTTGTACCTTTAAGATGCTTTCTTTATATTTCATATATTTCACTGCATCTTCCGGACGCTCTTCTGCACAGATTTCACATGCTTCCAATAATTTATGAAAGATGTTATCATCTGCATCTGCTGTTAAGGTCTGATATATTTTCTTGGTATCATACCACTCTTTGCCTTGCTGAATTGATGATACATATTGTATGCCTTCATTATTATCATATTTGAAATAGTCAGAAAGAAAAAAACAATTATTTGGTATTTCAGCTCGGGTCTCTCTATACTGTTCATTAATAGCAGAGAGTCTTTCATTAGCGCATCCGACTAACAACAATATAGCTGTAAATATAACTAAAAAATGTTTCTTCATGTATTATATACTCCACTATGAAAAAAAAAGAAAACTTAAACACAGTGTAATGTGTTCTAGATTCGCTGTCAATCAAAATGGCAATAAAACACACAGCCGACCGCTATGGTATTTAACACATTAAAATGTGAAAATAACCGGTGATCTGAAAGGCTGAATATGACCGAATCAACTATAATCTTAAAAACTTTAGGCAAAAGAATTGCCACACTCCGCAAAAAGCAGGGAATGAATCAAGAAGAATTTGCGGACGTTTCCGGCAAGATGATTAACACAATTTCTAACATTGAACGAGGTTTAAGCGACCCGAAAGTAACAACTTTGTTATCTTTGGCAGAGGCTTTAAATGTTTCTGTTGATTCTTTGTTTAATGACGACGAACAATCACAAATTGAAGAACTGCCGGAGAACGTGCAAGCCATTGTTAAACTGATTAAAAACCAAGACACCCGCACGCTCAAAACTATTCAAAAGCAAATTGAAGCACTTTTAGAGCTGATAAAAGCATAACTATCCCCAACTTAAGGGAAATAAAGAAAATAAGTGTGGTAAGTATAAAAAATAACCGCCATACTAATTGTGTGGGGCGAAAAAAGCTAAACCTAATGAGGCTTTTGAGGCTAATGAGGTTTAATTTAGCCCCCAAAAAACATTGTGAATAGGTATATCCGAAAGACTTTGGGGATAAGACGGGGATAAAAAGAATTTTTGCAAGATAGAAAACTTTTTCTAAAGGTTAATATATCCATAGAAAAAAGATTGTTCTGTTTTTGTGTTCAGAATAAAAGCGCGTTATTTCAACAAGTAACAAAAAAAGATGCCGTATTTCAGGCATCTTTTCTAAAATGGGGCGGATGATCAGATTGGCTTCGCTCCACTGCGCTCATCGCCTAACGGCGACCGGCATCCTCAAAGTCTGCCTTTCGCTTGTAGTCGAACTGACTTTCCGTCAGTTCTCATCTGTATCCGCCGACCAATAAAAAAAGCTCCCTTCCGGGAGCCTTTTTGTATCTGGGGCGGATGAAGGGACTTGAACTCTCGACATCTGGTACCACAAACCAGCGCTCTAACCAACTGAGCTACATCCGCCATGGCAGATAATTTAATAACGTGAAAAAAATATAAAGTCAATAACTATTTTTAACGGATTAAAACTTTAGTATTTTTCGGCAAAAAGAATCTCAATATTAACTTTTTGTTACCTTTTATTATCTAGAATAAGAATACTGGAAATTTAAGAGGGAAAAATGTTAAGAAAAATACTGGCTTTGTTATTTTTTGGTGCGGCCGTGTTCGGCGCAAAGTGGGCGCAGGCCTCGACTTCGGCAATTATGGTTAATGCTGAGGATGGCAGTGTAATGTATGAACAAAATGCCGATGAACGTCGCTATCCGGCATCATTAACGAAATTGATGACGCTGTATATTACCTTTAACGCCTTAGAAAATAAGCATTTAAAGCTGACCGATAAATTAAAAGTTTCTCGAGTCGCTGCGAGTCGTTCGCCGTCTAAGCTCGGTGTGCGCGCCGGCGAAACCATCACGGTTAAAGATGCCATTATGGCCGTTATTGTTAAGTCAGCCAACGATTGCGCAACTGTTTTGGCCGAACATTTTTCCAAATCAGAAGCCGATTTTGCCGTGTTGATGACCCAAACCGCGCAAAAACTCGGTATGAAAAATACCACTTTCAAAAATGCTTCCGGTTTACCGCACTCCAAGCAAAAAACAACCGCTCGTGATATGGCGACTCTGGCTATGGCCGTATATCATCATTTCCCGCAATATTACGGTTGGTTCTCATATAACAGCTTTAAGTACAAAGGGCAAACCATTCAAGGTCATAATCACGTTTTGAAAACTTTTGCCGGTGCCGACGGTATGAAAACCGGTTATACGGCTGCAGCCGGCTTTAATATCGTGACTTCGGCCAAACGCAATAATAAGCGCGTTATCGCCGTAACAATGGGACATAAATATGTCAACGAGCGCGATAAGAGAGTTTCATTGATGATGGATAAAGGCTTAAATGAATTAAAAAAGAACCGGAAAGTCAATATTGCTTTGCTTAAACAAGAAATTAACGGCGGTAAGGCTACGGCTATGGCTCAAAACACAAAAAGCAAGGCTGGCAGTCAGCAGTTGGCAAAAGTTATGATGCCTTCGCCGCACAAACCTGTTATCGGTACGGTTATGGCACAAAAAACACAAACCGCAAAACCTCAGGTTGTCGCAACTTCTAACGGTAATTATGCCATTCAGGTCGGTTCTTTTTCGGACTATAAACGTGCCAAAAATTATGCCATAAATGTTAAAAACAGCTTGGCTAAAAAGTTTGCGGTTTACAATATTAAAGTCGAACGTTTCAATGCCCAAAAAGGGCCGATGTTCCGTTCAAAGGTTGTCGGTTTGGCTAAAAATGATGCCAAACGGATTTGTCAGACAATGAAACGCCAAAAACAATCTTGTTTGGTTGTGGCCGATACAACTCCGGTAAAATTAGCGCAGAAATAATATGAGTGAAATTCCCGTAATCGTCATAAGCAGCCCGCAGCCGCAATCCGGCAAAACAACGCTGGCTTTTAATTTGGCGGCGGCGTTGTGGTCTGACGGTTATCATGTTAATTTATACATGCCCGAAAACACCGATGCTGATGACTTTATCAGCCGCAGGCTGGCATTTTGTATGCGTAAAAAAATTTCTTTGCCGGCACCGCGCAGTATAACAAAATTGAACGATGTTAAGTCAACGTCCGATTCTAAAGAAGTGATTATTGCCGATATACCGACTGCCGATAATGAACGTTATATCAATATATTCAGTAAAGCCCATACGTTAATTACCATAGCCGATAAACCGGAAGATATGCAATGGCAGTTAAACGATTCGTATTTAAATTTGGTCTGGCAGGCAAAAAAGAATATTGCCGCGCGCGGTATCAAGTATTTAAATTGGATTGCGGTGGCTAATCTTAAAGATAAAAACGATTGGACGCCTTTATTGGCAGATGCCGCACATCGCTATGGTTTTCGTATTGCGCCGCCGCTCAAAAAACGTGAGGCTTATCAGCATATAGAAGAGGGCTATTGCGCTGCCGACATGACCGGCAATTCAAAAGTATTTAAAATGTCGCTCGAAGATGTTTATGCGCGTCGGGAAATCTTGAAATTGACAGATTCTCTCTGGCAACAGAAATAAAATGTGATAAGCATATAAAAACACTTTACCTCGTAAATGATTTAATGATACATATATATACATAAAATTATTTATGTGAAAGGATAGGATTATGCTTAAAACAGTTAAAACCACTCCATACACCGATCAAAAAATGGGAACGGCCGGTTTGCGTAAAAAATCGAAAATCGCCACACAGAAAAACTATTTGGAAAACTTTGTGCAAAGCGTTTTTGATGCTATTGGCGGCGTAAAGGGACAAACCTTTATTTTAGGCGGCGACGGACGCTATTTCAATAAGGTCGCCATTCAGAAAATTATGAAAATGTCTGCCGCTAACGGTATGAAAAAAATGATTGTCGGGCAAAACGGATTTATTTCGACACCGACTTCATCTCACGTTTTGCTGAGCAATAAAGCCAATGGCGGTTTTGTTTTAACGGCTTCGCATAATCCGGGCGGTATTAACGGGGATTTCGGTATTAAATATGCGGTGGCTTCCGGCGGTCAATGCCCGACGGCCATCAGTGATAAAATTTACGAAAATACCAAAAAAATTACCGAATATAAAATTTTGGATGCCGAAGATGTTGATTTAAGCAAAATCGGTACGCAAAAATTGGGCGATATGGAAATCGAAATTATTGATCCGGTTGAAATCTATGCCGGAATGATGGATGCCATTTTCGATTTTGATGCGATTCGCAAATTGTTTGCCGGCGGCTTTACTTTTGTATTTGATGCCATGAATGCGGTAACCGGTCCGTATGCCCGCAAAATTTTTGTGGATATGCTCGGCGCTTCACCGGACTCGGTTGTTAATGATGTACCGATGGAGGACTTCGGCGGCTTGCATCCGGATCCGAATTTGATTTACGCTAAAAGCCTTGTTGAAAGAATGTACTCTGACAATGCGCCGGATATGGGCGCGGCGAATGACGGTGACGGCGACCGTAATATGATTTTGGGTAAAAAGTTTTTTGTTACGCCGAGTGACAGCTTAGCCATATTAACGGACAATTACAAATATATTCCGGCTTACAAAAACGGTATTTACGGTGTGGCTAAATCGGCGGCAACGTCAACTTCTGTCGAACGCGTGGCTAAAGCTTTGGGTATCGGCTATTACGAAGTTCCGACCGGCTGGAAATATTTCTGTAACTTAATGGACAGTAATCGCATTACTTTCTGCGGTGAAGAAAGTTTTGGTACCGGTTCAAGCCATATTCGTGAAAAAGACGGTATTTGGGCGATTTTGTTCTGGCTGAATATTATTGCCGCAACCGGTAAATCGGTTGAGCAGATTACGCGCGAACACTGGCAAAAATACGGCCGCAGCTATTATATGCGTAATGACTATGACGGCATAGATACCGAAGTTGCTAATAAGCTGATGGCTGATTTGGAAGCGCGTATGCCGAGTTTATCCGGTAAGCAATTCGGCAGTTTTACGGTTAAAGAGGCTAAGCCTTTTATCTATAACGATCCGGTTGACGGTAGCTCGACCAAAAACGGTCTGATTGTTTACTTTACCGATAATTCGCGTATCGTCTATCGTTTATCTGGTACGGGTACCAACGGCGCAACGTTGCGTATATATTTGGAACGTTATGAAACAAAATTGCTCGATGAAGACGTTGAAAGAATGCTTGAAGAATTGGCTGATGTTTCGCGTACCATTGCCGAAGTGACAGAACGTACCGGTAAAGCTAAGGCTGATTTGCTGACTTAAGAGGTTTATTTTAATGCTCGGAGATATAAATAATAAACGTCCTGACCGCCAACTGGAAAGAAATCTGGTGTTTTTGGCATACGCGATTATGTTTATGTCTCTGAGCCTGTTTGCTCTGTTTGTTTATCCCGAATATTTTGTATATATAGTGGTTTCAACGGTTGTATGGAACATTATGTGCATTTTGGTAACCATTCGGATTTTGAAGGTTAGCGAAAGCGCCATCGGGTTCGGTACATTATCGGCCGAAATCTTGGAAGATAAGACTAAATATTATCGAGTGGATAATGCCAAAGGAGAGGCGATTTTACTTAATCGACCGGCCAGAGAGTATTTTCAGGATACGCCGATTTTAACGTTTCTGGAACGTAATATTATCGATTCGACCGCCAATAAATTGGATTTACAAAAGTTAAGTTCGGCAGTCAATAAGTTACAGCAAACGACCGTGACATTATCGATTAACCCCAAAAAGAACAGTGTCTTTGTTGCCGAAGAGTGGCTGAAAGTAACGGTTAAACCGATTTCTCTGACAAAGACGGAAATTTTTGAAGATAAGTTTTCATTAAGCAAAATCAATCAAGATATTTATATTTTTTGGACGATTGAAAACATTACCGCCTATAAAAATATGGATCAGGTATTTAAAAACGAGATGACCTCGTTGCATAACTTTTTGGATTATCTGCCTGTCGGTCTGTATACATGCAATAATGAAGGTAAGATTGATTATATCAATAATACTTTGGCGGATGAACTGAATACCGATAAAAATAACGCCATCGGTAAAACAATTGATGACTTTGTAGCCTATAAGCCGGAATTATTACATAGCTCGACCGGTTCGTATCGCGGTAATATTTTGCTGAAGACCGCCAAAGGAAACAAGGAATTTTTTGTTATTCAACAAAATGTGCGTGAGAATAACGAGCTCAAGACCCGCGGCGTGGTTTTGTGCAATTTGCCGAATAATGCCGATTTGCAAGATCGCTTAAAGCAGTTTTCGGATCAGCTCGATTGGCTGTTTGAAACCGCACCGATCGGCATAATGTTTGTCGATAAACATCAAAGAATAATAGAAGCCAATCAACATATTTGTAATATTTTCGAAAAAACATCGGATGAAATTAAAGAGAAAAAACTCAGCCAATATTTCAGTGACGATTCGAAAAGTAAAATCAAGGAAATTTTGCAAAATTACGATAACGGTATCGAAAAAGAAGAAAGTTTTGAAACTCATTTGAAATCTACCGAGGAAGAAAAGAATATTCAGGTATCGGTTATTCCGATGAAACAACGGTATTCAAGTGCGACCGGCGATGTTATCGGTATGGTTATGTATATTGAAGATACAACCAGCAAACGCAGCCTCGAAATGCAGGTCGCACAAGCACAAAAGATGCAAGCATTCGGACAGCTTGCCGGCGGTGTTGCGCATGACTTTAACAATTTGCTGACAGCCGTTATCGGATATTGTGATTTGTTATTGCAACGTCACGGTATCGGTGATCCGTCATTTTCGGATTTATTGCAACTTAAATACAATGTTAACAGTGCGGTCGGTGTGGCACGCCAGCTATTGGCTATTTCACGCAAACAGCCGCTTAATCCGAAAATTATAGATGTCAATGAGGCTTGCTCGGAAAATGAACACCTAATTGCCAGATTGTTGGGTGAACAAATTAAATTTAAGAAAAATTACGGTACAAATACCGGCTATATTCGTGTTGATCCCGTCCAATTTTCACAAGTTCTGCTTAACTTGGCAATTAATGCCAAAGACGCTATGGGCGGAAAAGGCAACTTATCGATTACGACACATAGCGAACGTTTGAATACTCCGTATCAATTCGGGGCCAATGTCATTCAACCGGGGGATTTCGTTGTTGTCAGTGTGACGGATACCGGCTGCGGAATTCCGCCTGAAAATATTAATCGTATTTTCGAACCGTTCTTTTCAACCAAAAAGAACGTCTTGGGCTCCGGTACCGGTTTGGGATTGGCCATGGTTTACGGTATTGTTCATCAGACCAACGGTTTTATTAAGGTTCAGAGTGAAGTCAATAAGGGGACGACTTTTGAAATTTATCTGCCTTCTTATGAAAGTCCGGAGCAATATCAGGAAACAGCCGAGGAAGATGAAGAGATTATTCGTGACAAAGCCGGAAATGTGGCCATGACAACCTTACCTCTGAATGCGGGTAATATTAATGACGGCAAAGTCATTTTAGGTTTGAATAGTACCGAATTTGACAGTCAACGGGCGGTGGCGCGTAATCCGGGAGAAATTAAAATTCTTTTTGTTGAAGATGAAAATGCCGTTCGTATTGTCGGTGCCCGCGGCTTAAAGCAAAAAGGCTATGATGTTGTTGACTGTATATCGGCTGAAAATGCGCTTGAGCATATTGAAAACGGCGAAAAATTTGATATGATGATTACCGATATGATGATGCCGGGGATGAGCGGGGCCGAATTGGCAAGTATAATGCACCAAAAACAACCGGATACCATAATAATCTTAGCATCGGGGTATTCGGAAGAAATCGCCCGCAAAGAACTGGCCGGTTCGCAAGATTTCTATTTTTTGAGTAAGCCGTACAGTTTGGATGGTTTAAATAAAAAAGTGAAAGAAGTTTTGGCTCAAGATGAAAGAAAATAAACAAATATCCGAGCAAATACCGTTGTTTTTGCCGCCGCAAAATTGTATGAGCCGCGAAGATTTTATGGTGTCCGACTGCAATGCAGAAGCTTTTCGGATGATCGATGCATGGCCGGACTGGCTGACATCGGGGCTCGTTATTTACGGCTCTAAGGGGTGCGGTAAAACGCATCTGGCACATATCTTTGCCGATAAAGTTATGCAAAACAGTGCAAAACCGATTAAAGTCGGTATCGTAAAAGCCGCACAACTTACGGTCACGCGGGTAAAGCGTTTGGCTCAGGAAAATGCGAGTATTGTGGTTGAAGATATTGAACCGAAAATAGATAATGAAGCGTTATTTCACTTATTTAATATTTATAATACGGCCGGTCGTTATATGTTGCTGACATCAGAAAATGCGCCGACGCGGATGCGTTTTGCCCTAAAAGATTTACAGTCACGCTTAAATATGCTGCCGAGCATTGAAATTAAAGAACCTGATGATGTGATGCTGCAAACATTGATTGTAAAATTATTCAATGATCGCCAATTGTTGATCAGCGAAGAAATATTAAATTATATAATGAATAATGCGCAGCGCTCGTTTGCCTATATACAAGCCTTAGTCGAGGCAGTCGACTATATTTCGCTGATACGCAAAAGTGCGGTAAATTATGCAATTATAAGGGCGGCAATGGAGGTTGTCGAACACGAAAAAATGAATGAACCTGATTTGTTTGATTATTAGCAAATGCTGATACGGACCGCATATTGACAAGTCAAGAGTTTTGGTTTACAAGGGTAAAAAATACAGGAGAAATAAAATGAAAGAATTTTTAGCAAAAAATAAATGGATGGGATTTATTGTCGTTTTGTTGTACGCATTTGTTGTAGGCGTATATACATCTCAGGTAGCAATTCCGTTTATCAAAGAATATACACCGATTGCCGCTCAGGAAGCGGAAAAGTTTTTACCGATTACCATCGAGGATAATGTTATCACAGAGCCGGTTAATACGATAATTACCGAGACCTATGGCAGCGGTATGAATGAATTCAATGTTATATTGAATACCAAAGTTGATGAGTTTGAGGCTTCGGATTTGACAAAGTCAGGCTTATATATCAGCAAAAAATATGTTTATGCCGTCACACCGCAAAAAACAGAAATCCGCAGTTTTGAAAGCATGAAGTTCTCGAATATGGTTATTGACAGCGATGTTGTAAAATCATTAGCCGATTATATTGAGAAAAATCTCGGTAAATATGTTTTCGGAGCGGTATTTGCCTTTATGCTTCTGTTCTCATGTGCCGCGATTTTATTGTATACAATATTCTCGCACTGGATTGTGGCAATATGGTTCAAGCAACCGTTCTCTCAAACATTGTTTATAAACAGCATAGCTTATGTAGCACTTGGTTTGTTAAATATGTTTGCCGGCTTCGGTTTAGGTGTTATCGTGACATTTGTTGCATTAATTGCCGTTAATGTCGGAGTTTGCAGCAGTATAAAAAATAATGCGCCGGAAGAAGCTTAAGATTTTATATATCAGATTAAAAAGCCGACAAATATTGTCGGCTTTTTTTGATAAGCGTGACAGCAATCCGGTCATCTAGATTTTGAGTTGATTTATCACGATTTCGGAGCGGCAAAATTTTTTGTAAATAAAATAGATATTATGCCGGTCAATGATAATAAATAAATGTCGCCCGAAGCGGATGATTTTGCTCAATGACAATATGTATGTTAAGTGTTTCATAAAGTTGCCTCATAAATGTTTTACCACTATTAAATGAAAACAATTTAAAAATCAATTAAAAAAGCCCTCTGTTTTGCAGAGAGCTTTTTTAGTTGAAAGAAACGGACTTTAGTACATTCCGCCCATTCCGCCGGCGCCCGCACCTTCACCGCAGTGGCAGCCTTCTTTTTCAGGAATTTCGGCTACCATGGCGTCGGTTGTGATTAATAATCCGCCGGCGGATGCTGCATCTTGTAAAGCTGTACGAACAACTTCAGTCGGGTCAACAATACCGGCCTTAATCATATCTGTAAATTCACCGGTTTGAGCATTGTAACCAAAGTTTGTATCTTTGCTCTCTAACAACTTACCGGCAATAACCGCACCGTCTACTCCGGCATTTTCAGCGATTTGACGTAATGGAGCCTGCAAAGCTTTACGGATAATATCTACGCCGACATTTTGATCTTGATTTGCGGTTTTGATGTTTTCCAAAGCTTTTGTTGCGTATAACAGAGCTGCACCGCCGCCGGCAATAATACCTTCGCGACCAGCCGCGCGAGTTGCATGCAAAGCATCATCAATACGGTCTTTACGTTCTTTAACTTCGACTTCGGAAGCGCCGCCGACTTTAATAACGGCAACACCGCCGGAAAGTTTACCCAAGCGTTCTTGCAATTTTTCACGATCATAATCCGATGTGGTATGAGAGATTTCCTGACGGATTTGTGCGGCTCTGCCTTTAATGGCTTCTTTGTCGCCGGCACCATCGATAATCGTCGTGTCATCTTTGGTAATTTCAACACGTTTGGCAACACCGAGCATATCCAAAGTAACATTTTCGATTTTCATACCGAGTTCATCAGAAATAACCTGACCGCCGGTTAAAGTAGCGATATCTTGCAACATGGCTTTACGTCTGTCACCAAAGCCCGGAGCTTTAACGGCGCAAACTTTTAAGCCGCTGCGGATACGGTTAACAACCAATGTTGCCAAAGCTTCACCTTCAATATCTTCGGCAATGATTACAAGAGCACGACCGGATTGAACAATAGCTTCCAGAATAGAAATCATCGATTGCAGGTTGGAAATCTTCTTATCATACAGCAAAATATAAGGGCTGTCGAATTCGCAGTTCATTTTTTCCGGATTGGTTACAAAATACGGAGACAAGTAACCTCTGTCAAACTGCATACCTTCAACAACATCAAGTTCCGTTTCCAAACCTTTGGCGTCTTCAACAGTGATAACACCGTCATTACCGACTTTTTCCATAGCCTTTGATAAATATTCACCGATAGTTGTATCGCCATTGGCGGAAATTGTACCGACTTGAGCGATTTCTTCGGAAGACTGAACTTTTTTTGAACGAGATTTAACATCTTCGACAACCGCAGCAACGGCCATATCAATACCGCGCTTAACATCTTGCGGGTTCATGCCGGCGGCAACGGCTTTGCAGCCTTCACGAATGATTGCTTCAGCCAAAACCGTAGCGGTTGTGGTACCGTCACCGGCTTTATCAGCCGTTTTTTGCGCAACCTCTTTAATCAGTTGAGCGCCCATATTTTCAAATTTATCGGCCAAAACAACTTCTTTGGCGACCGATACACCGTCTTTGGTTAATTTCGGAGCGCCGTAAGATTTTTCGAGCATAACGTTACGCCCTTTAGGGCCTAATGTAACTTTCACGGTCTGAGCCAATGTTTCGACGCCTTTGAGCATTTTGGCACGGGCATCAGTTCCGAATTTAATGTCTTTTGCAGCCATTTTCATACCTTCCTTTATTATTCTACAATTGCTAAAATATCAGATTCTTTAATGATTAAGCGGGCTTCACCGTTGATCTTGATTTCTGTTCCGGCCCATTTACCGAACAATACGCGGTCACCGGCTTTAACGGACATCGGGATAATTTTGCCGTCTTCGGCTCTGAACCCGTTGCCGACAGCTTCGACAATGCCTTCAGACGGTTTTTCTTTTGCCGTATCCGGAATAATGATTCCACCGGCGGTTTTTGTTTCTTCATCTACACGCTTTATCAAAACTTTGTCGTGTAAAGGTTTAATATTCATTTTATGTACTCCTAAATAAAATTTTTATTTGACTAATACTTTAGTTAGTGTTCGGACAGACTAAAGTCAATAAGGGTACATAAATTTTTTTGCTATATTCCGAAGAAAAATAAAACAACGGCTAAAGTGGCATAAACAATGGCCGGACCGTAAGGGCCGATGCGTCGACGGTTAATCAGACAGGTAATGCCGAAAATAAAGCATGATAACAGTAAAATGTAGGAGATTAATTCGAAACCTACCCATGCACCGATACCGCACAGTAATTTAATGTCACCGCCGCCGAAAGCTTCGGGATGTTTCCATACGATAAACATACTGGCCAAAACCGGCATGCCGTAGCCAAAAGCTGCGCCTAAAAAGCTGTTTTGGGTGAAGCTGATAAATTCTGCATCCGAAGTTGCTAACCAAGGTCCAAACTGTGCGGCATAGCCGAAACCCAATACCAAAAGCGGCAGCGTCAAAATATCCGGTAACAGTAAAAATCTCTTATCAACTTCGACCAACAGCAGTAAAATCCATAAAAAAGCAACATACCAGTTGGTGAAATTTTGGTCAAAAACAATAGAGAATAAATATGTTGCCGCAGCCGTGAAGATACCCCAACCGAGGCTGCGCATTAAATAGCGATTAAACAGATTGATGTACTGTTGATTTTCTTTTAATTTACGCCATGGCATATAATGAGAGGGAATAAATATTTTTAACAAAATATATCCCATGGTTGCCGGCATTAATTTACCGATTCGGCGTGCAAAATACGGAATTAAACATCCGAAAATAAAACCGCAAATCATATACATCATGTTTTTTCTCCATATATGCTTTGTTATTATCACATAAAATCTTAAAAAACTCTTGCAATATCAATATTTTTGTTGTACAACACACTTGCTTTCGGCACCCCTGGAGGCCAAAAGCGTGTTAATTTAATATTTTAAGGATAATAAAATGACAGAATATACTTTTAATGCTAAAAAGCGTGAAAAAGCAGGTAAGGGGGCAGCTCGTGCTTGTCGTCGTGAGGGTCGCGTTCCTGCAGTTATTTACGGTGGTAAAAAAGATGCCGTATTAATCAGTTTGGATCCGGTTGAATTGGAAAAAGCTCTTAACTTAAGAGATTTCTATTCTTCTGAAATTACCGTTGATATTGAAGGCAAAAAATCTAAAGTTGTATGCCAAGATGTTCAATTTCATCCGGTATCAGATCAACCTATTCACGTTGATTTCTTGCGTAAATAGAGGTTAAAAATGTTTTTGGTGGTCGGCTTGGGTAATCCCGGTGCGGAATATGAAGCTACCCGCCATAACGTCGGATTTATGGCGGCAGATGAGCTTCATCGCCGCTATAATTTTTCGCCGTTTAAAAGCAAATTCAGCGGTTTAATTGCCGAAGGCCAGATCGAAGGCGAAAAAGTGTATCTTTTGAAACCGCAAACTTACATGAATTTATCCGGTAACAGTGTGGTGCAAGCGGCTAATTTTTATAAAATTCTGCCGCAAAATATTGTGGTTATTCATGACGATATGGACTTACCGACCGATAAAATCAAAGCCAAAATCGGCGGTGGTTCGGGCGGTCATAATGGTATAAAAAGTATCGATTCGTGCATCACACCGAATTACAACCGCATTCGTATCGGTGTCGGACATCCGGCAAATCGCGGCGAAGATAATATTGTTAATCACGTTTTATCACGTTTTTCAAAGCAAGATAAAGAAAATATCGAAAATGACATTGACATTGTCAGTGATTTAATCGGGATTCTCATTAAAAAAGGTGTTGCCGAATTTTCTAATCAACTCGGTATGAAGCTAAATCATAAATAATCTATTTCAAAACCAGTAGTCTGTCTTCAATCGGTAAAAAGGTTTTCGGTGCCGGTTCTTTTTCGATGCTGCCGCACGGCATTTGTGCAACCATTTTCCAGTGCTTCGGAATACCGAAGATTTTAGGCATATCTTTTTCAATCAGCTCATTATAATGCTGCAACGATGCGCCGATTTCATTCTCGGCAAGCGTCTGCCATATCATATATTGCAAAATACCGTTACCCTGTTGCATCCAGGTCGGCATATTCTTTTTGTACAAGGGAAATTGCTTTTTTAAGTCAGCGAGTGCTTTGGTATCTTCAAAAAATAAAATCGTTGCATAGGCGCGCTTAAATCCGTCAATGCGCGTTTGTGAAGCCGGAACTTTATCGGCAGGAATAACGGCTTTCATGTTTTGCCAAACCAAATCCCAAAAGCAGTGGTGTTCTTTACCGAACAAAACGGCAAGTCGCGCGCTTTGTACATTAAAAGCGGTCGGACAATGTTTTAAACACGATGTGACGGTATCTAAAAAACATGAATCGGAAACGGCGATGGTGTTGCCAAGTCCGTAAACGGAGCGTCGGCGTTCTAAACTGTCCTGTTCAATACAATGCAACATGATTCTTCTCCTCATATGATTAAAATATAAAGGAATGTCTTATTTTCAATATTAATCTACATAATTTTTGATTTTTGCCAAGCGCTGCTCGGTTTTCTTAATTTCGTTCTTAAGCTTTAATTCTTCGTATACATTCAGAGCCGAATTGAAATAGTTGCGTGCTTCAAACATAAAGTTATCATCATCGTTTTGTTTGCCGAGTGTATAATAGATGTTACCGATTTCTTCCTGAATTTTAGCCCACTCAACCGGATAAGTATATTGTTGCCACATCTGTTGCTGTTGCTTATAACTGTTAACGGCCAATTGCATCACCTCATTACTTTTGGTTGTCATACCGAGTGAGGCCAAATAATATCCGAGTAACCCTTCGACATGACACCAAGATTGAGGAAATTGTTCTGCCGAATATACTTTTTCGGCTTCACGCAGCTGAGAAACGGCATCGCGCAAGGCCTGCAAGTCGTTGGTATGTTTCCAATATTCGAAGTAGAGACGAGCCAGACGATATGATATCAGACCGTAGTCATACGGATAATTTTTATTAAGATATTTTTGAGCTTCCTGATAATGCTTGATTGCCCGTTTCAAAAATGAAAAACTGTCCGGTTGACCGGTTTGCGACACGGTTTCAAAAAGTTGCCCCAGATTGTTGAAAACGCAACCGTAATAAATCGGAAAACGCATAAACTGGATATCTTTTAAGGCTGTTTCAAATAAGTTTTCGATAATTTCAATATTTCTGTCGTTCAGATTATCTTTAGCATCGCATAAGTAAATTTTGCCGAGCATATTCATTATGTAAGGCATAAATTCACGCGACATATCCTTAGGCGAAGTATCTTCGGATAATAATGAAATAATATCTTTTAACAAAATCGGCTGATATTTAATCTGGTCATTGGTAATCGGATTAACGGCGGCGATGATGATACCGTAAATCAGTAAAAGTAACGATTTTGAAAAGTTTTCGATATTAGCAAAAAAGCTGAGCGGAACAAACAGGCTGTCCAACAATGAAAACGTCAGCGTATTAGGAATTACATATTGCTCGTTGATTTGAAAATTAAGGCGGATTTTACCGTTTTCTTCATAGCCCCAAATAAGGATATCCGAATGCATGTTTTTTAATATTTTATTGCCGCGATCGATAAAATCAAAGAAATTGCGGCCTTGTAAGTTCAGGAATCCTTTCGGGAAAGGCTCATTGAAAAATTGCACGTCAAACATCGTATTGCGTTTTAACAGTTCGGCAAATCGCAAACCGCAATTTATGTTACACTTGTCCTCAAAAGCAACAACCGTAATACGAAATAAATGTCGAGGTTCTTCCTTTTTGCTGTTGCTCAACAAATTACATATATTTTCAAAACAACTGTTCAGCGGCATTTAAAATCAATCTTTCTTATTAATAATGTTCTTGGCTTCTTCAATGTTTTGTTTGATATTTTCGACGAATTCTTTATTCAACTCCCTTAAAGTTTTACTGCCGCTTGAATCACCGATAGAGTTGTTTAACCACAAAGCGATAATCATTGAAATAAACGGTAGAGAATAAGCGTTCGGTGAAAAAAGTTGGAACCAAGCCAAAAACAGCAGAATAATGCAGATTTTCGCTATGCTGATCGTCGTTGTCTGAGCCGAATAGTTTGAGGCCAACCAATAGTAATTTGTGTGTTCGAATAAGTGTCCGGCATGAACAACACCATAGCGTCGCCACAATGCAACCAACAGTTCTGCCCAAAAGACCGACGTTAAAATAAAGCAAGATGAAAAACAAAATTCACCCAAGTTCATCAATAACAGATTGCAAATCAAATAAGCCACGGCCGCGCATGTCGGTGTATCAAAATCGATATGTACTTCATAAAAATTGGGATGCAGATAAGCCGCCAGTGCACCGATGAAAATAGCCGAGCAAAAAGCAAAGTATACAGGCGCCGCATCAATAAGCGTCATAACACTTAAGCCGATTAAAATAACAATACTCGGTATAATAAAAGTATGCGGTACGGAATTAATAACGCAGGCCGAAAGGCAGAAAATGGAAGCAAGTATGAAAACAATCAGTCGAACCTGCCATACTTCCAGAGCCGGTATAGGTGTGCCTATGCCGATAGGTTGCAACCATACGGTAATACCGATACACAACATAACAACCAAACTGTAAAAAAGCGGAGAACAGAAAACATAAGTAAAATAAATTACCCATGATAATGCGAGCGGAACCAAAACTCTGGTCATCGTCAGGGCTTCAATAAAATCATTGTTTTCGCGGATAAAGTATCCCGAAATCATACCTAAGGCTACAAACAAAAACAGATAAGGGAAAGGTAACATTGAAACGGTTAAATTTAAGTTCTTCTTGTATAAATTAACTTTGGGCGTAAAAAGCACATACATTCCCAAAAAACCGAATATCAAATAGATCGCATATGTGATAATAATCGTACTCATGACGTTACTCCTCCAAATTTGAGGCTATTATATTCAAAAAGTGTTAAATTATTCTTTGCATTTTGCAAATAAAAAATGAATCCATACCATTTTGTGAATTTTCATAAAAAGGCAAAGTTCGAACGGTGCCGTCAGATAGAATCAAATGATCCTGCCATTGACCGAATGAAGCAATTTCATTGTCGGTAATCTCAACAATTTTGAAATCGGGATTTTGTTTTAAGAAAGAAGCAATTTGCAATTCACCTTCAGCTTTACTGATAGAGCAAACGCTGTATACCAAAATACCGTCTTTTTTGAGAATATTTTTGCAGGCTTCAAGCATTTGTTTTTGAAGTTCCGCCTGCTGTTTTACATCTTCGGATGTTTTAATATGCAATACTTCCGGATGACGGCGAAAAGTTCCGGTTGCCGAACATGGGGCATCGAGTAAAATTGCATCAAATTTTTCGGTTGTTGTTTGCATAAAATGCAGAGCATCATCACAAATCGGATGAACATTATCCAGTTTAAGCCGCTGCATATTTTGCTTTAAGGTTTCAAGTCGCATTTCAGAAATATCCAAAGCTGTCACATCGGCACCGCGCGCGGCCAATTGTGCAGTTTTACCGCCCGGTGCGGCACACAGGTCGACAACTTTAAGTCCGTCAATGTTTCCCATCACCATAACCGGTAAAGAGGCGGCAACGTCTTGTACCCACCATTGACCGGCACTGTATTCGGGTAATTCATGAATTTTTTTGATGTTTTGCAGGCGGATGCTGCCGTTTGGCAATAATGTACCGTTTAGTTTTTTTTGCCATTCGACAGGATTTGATTTTACGCTGATGTCGGTCGGCGGTATTTGCCGAATGCTTGCGGCAACGGCTTTTATATCTTCAGCGGAATAACCGGCAAGTACCGGCATGAATGTTTGCGGCAGAGGGGATACTTTTTGTATATCCTCCAGCAAATTTTCTTTCTGAGCCACAATTTTTCGTAAAACGGCATTTGCCATACCGCCCAAAAATTTATCACAACTCTTTTTAATGTTGGCAACGGTTTCGTTAATAACGGCATAAGGCGCTGTTTCCATAAACAGAATTTCGGCGATGGCGGCCAACAACAAATATTGCGCCAAACGATGTTTGTTCGGAATTTTCTTTTGCAGAAATTTACTTA
The DNA here is from genome assembly GCA_947167235.1 of uncultured Alphaproteobacteria bacterium. Taxonomy (GTDB): domain Bacteria; phylum Pseudomonadota; class Alphaproteobacteria; order RF32; family CAG-239; genus RUG410. Next base: position 28,105 of record CAMVHF010000002.1, on the reverse strand, counting down.
AGATCGAATTTAAACCGCACCAATAGCGCAAAGATGTCAAAATCAGCATATTACAGAAAGGCAAGTCTTTTTCGTTGATTTGTTTTTTCAATTCGCCGAAAAAGACTTTGTCTTCCAATACGGTTTGCAAAATTTTTGCACTATTCAGTCGGGGATTCGCCATTTTCAGGTTTCTTCTTATATTCGGTGATGGTTTGTATTAAAATATACATTAACGGAATAAGGAGTAAACCGCCCATTGTACCGATAATCATGCCCCAAAATACCGGAACACCTACGGCCACCCGGCTTCCTGCCGAAGCACCGCTGGCCCATACCAACGGAGCCACACCTAAAATAAAGGTAAAGGCTGTCATCAGTACGGCACGAAAACGTTCTTTGGTGGCAAATAAAGCGGATTTTAAGATCGGATTTCCGTTTTGGCGGGCTTCACGCGCAAATTCGACAATTAAAATGGCGTTTTTGGCGGCCAATCCGACCAACAATACCAAACCGAGTTGCGCATAAATACTAAGCGGCATTCTCATGACGAATAAACCGATTAATGCGCCGAGCATGGCGGCCGATACCGAAAGCATAACCGACAGTGGAATCATCCAACTTTCATATTGAGCAACCATAAACAGATAAGCAAATAACATTGCAAAGGCGATAATATAGTAAATCTGACCTTGGTTGTTCTTTTCTTGCAAGCTGGCACCTGACCAAGCATAGCTGTAACCCTTAGGTAAAATGCGGTCAGCCAAATCTTCGAGAGCCTGCATAGCGGCACCCGAGCTGACGCCGGAAGCGGCTAAAGCATTGACGGTGGCACTCGGATATTGGTTATAACGTTCGATACCGCGCGGCAACAGAACGGTTTTAACGTGTATCAAACTGCCTAAAGGAACCATGGCACCTTTATTGCTGTGAACATAAATTTTATCCAAGCTGCTTAAATCTTTACGATATTTCCAATCGGCCTGAATTTTAACTTTGTTAACTTGCGTACCGATGTTGATATCATTGATGTAGCTCGAACCGACATAAGTTTGCAGTGATGCATAAATATCACCGATGGCAACACCCAGAGATTCGGCCTTTTCACGGTTTATTTCAATATAAGCGTGCGGTGTTTGCGCGTTGTAGGTTGAGTATGCCATCATAATTTCCGGCAGAGCCATGGCTTGCATCGTAAAGTTTTGAACGACGGTTTCCAACTCATTCATATCCGTACTTTCGACTGATTGAATTTTAAAGTTCATAGCATTGGTTTCGCCTAAGCCCGGAATAGCCGGCATTTCGAAAAATTGAACTTTAGCCTCCGAAAATTGGCTGGCAATTGCGGATAAGCGGTTGAGGATCGTTGTGGAGAATTCGGAATCCTCGGTACGTTCGCTCCAATTTTTCAGCGATAATACACCGAAACCGACGTTTTCGCCCTGACCGGCCATAATGCTGAATCCGACCAAGTTCAAAACAGATTTGACGGATTTTTCATTAGTGGCGATTTCACGGATTTTTTTATTAACTTCATCGGTTCTGACGTTGGAAGCGCCTTCCGGCAGTTGAACGTTAATCATAATCAAGCCCTGATCTTCATTCGGTAAAAATGAAGTTGAGGTAACTTTCAGGAAAAAGCTGATACAAAGAATTAAAACACCTAAAATAAATGCAATAATGCCGATTTTGCGCCCGATATAGCCGATAACGATCAGATATTTATTGGTCGAACGTTGTACAAGTCGGTTAAATACACCTAAAAAGCCGGTTTTCTTAATTTCAAACGGACGCAGGAACGTAGCGGATAACGCCGGTGATAAGGTTAAAGCGTTAACGGCGGAAAAGGCCACGGCAAAGCTGATGGTTATGGCAAATTGCTGGTAAATTTTACCGGTAATACCGCCCATAAAAGCAATTGGCACGAAAATGGCAAGCAATACCAAAGTTGTGGCCACGACTGCGCTTGAAACCTGTTCCATCGCTTTGATGGCGGCCTGCTTTGAGGTCAGATTTTCAGATTGCATTAAGAACAGGGTGCGCTCAACCACCACAATGGCGTCATCAACCACCAAACCGATGGCTAAAACCAAACCGAAAAGCGTTAAAATATTTAAGTTGAAACCCAAGGCTTTCATGACGGCAAAGGTGGCTAAAATAGAAACCGGAATAGCGATGGACGGAACCAGTGTCGCACGCCAGTCTTGTAAAAATACATAGCAAACCAATACCACCAAACCGAATGTTAAAAACAAGGTAAAGAAAACTTCTTCAATGGAAGCCAAAATAAAGTCGGTCGTATCGACAAAGATATCGACTTTAAAGTCGTCCGGATAGAATTTTTCGAGTTTTTTCAATTCGGCGCGGACGGCCTTCATGGCATTCACCGCATTGGCACCTGATGACTTGTTGATAATAATGGCAACCGACGGTTTACCGTCAACAGTTGCTTTAATCAAATAGTTTTCCGAACCGAGTTCGACACGGGCAATATCTTTCAAACGCACCAAACCGCCTTCTTCAGTGGTGCGAACAATAATGTTTTCAAAGTCTTTCGGATCATTCAAGCGGCCTTGAGTTTCCAAAGAATATACCAAAACCTGTTTACCGTCGCCCGGTGCCGAGCCTACAGAACCCAAAGACGGCTGAACGTTCTGGCTGCGGATGGCTGCTTTTATGGTGTCAAGCGGGATGTTTAAAGCTGTGGCTTTATCGGCATCAATCCAAACACGCATACTGGTTGCGGCACCCATAACGTTAACTTCACCGACACCGTAAGCACGGCTTAAAGCAACTTTAATGTTATTTTCGACATAGTTATTTAAGAAGTTACTGTCATGCGTTCCTTTTGGTGAGGTAACCTGTAAAAACGCCAAAATATCCGAAGAGCGGCGGTAGACGGAAACACCGACATTTTGCACTTCGGAAGGTAAGCTGGCGATAACCTGCTGAATACGATTTTGTACCTTAACCTGATCCAAATCCGGATCGGTACCGGTTTCAAAAGCCACCGATAACCCGTATGCTCCGGAGTTATACGAGTTTGATGACATATACAGCATATTTTCGATACCGTTAATGGCTTTTTCAAGCGGAATACCGACATTGTTGGCCACTGTTTCGGCACTGGCACCGATGTAGTTGGTTGAAACGCGGATTTCCGGCGGGGCAATTTCAGGATACATACCGATCGGCATTGTCAAAACGGAAACAATACCGGCTAAAGCCATGACGATAGCAATTACGACGGCAAAACGCGGTCTTTCAATAAAAAATTTTGAAAACATCTGTATATTCCTTAATTACTTAGTCAGCACGCCGACTTTGATTTGTGAACCGTTTTTAATTTTAACAATACCCTGAACAACAACCAATTCGCCTTCGTTTAAGCCTTTTAATACGGCTTGTTCCGAACCATTAACCGTATTACCCAGCACAACGCGGCGCTGCTCGGCAATACCATGGATATCATTTTCTTTGGTCTTTTCCTGATCGATTCTGACAACATAAATATAAGCGCCGTCTTTGTCATAACCTAAAGCTGTTTGCGGTACGACAACGGCCGGATTCGGTTGGTTATCGGTAATGGCCGTTTGTACGTAGTTGCCCGGAATTAAACGATGAGCTTCATTGGCAACGCTGGCAAATACCGATAACGTGGCCGTGTTGGTATTGATGGCATTATCGGTGTATACATCAACAACTCTTTCTCGAACGGTTTCTCCCGTGGCCAAGGTAATGATGGCACTTAAATCGGATTTATCGTAATTTTTGGATTGAACGGTTCCAAATTCTTTATCCGTTAATGAAAAGCTTATACGCACCGGATTAATTTGAACGATTTTTGCCAAGACAACGCTGGAAGCTACAACATAGTTGCCTTTAGTGACAAAGGCTTTACCGATTTTACCGCCGATAGGTGCGGTAACTTGGGTGTTGCGCAAATCAATGGCGGCCAAATCCAAATTGGCTTGTGCTTCTTCAACAGCGGCTTTTGCTTGTAAATAAGCACTTTCCGAAGTATCAAAAGTTGCTTTGGATGCAAATTTTTGATCGCTTAATTTAACTTGACGGTTATAATCTCTTTCGGCCTTAACCAAGTTAGCATGAGCGCTGTCCAGTCTGGCCTTAGCCAAATCATAAGCGGCCTGATATTTTTCCGGATCTATTTCAAATAAAACATCACCTTCGTGAACAATACTTCCTTCATTGAACAAAACTTTTTCGACTGTACCGGTAACTTGCGGTTGCAGACTGACTTCATTAATGGCTTCGATATAAGAAATTTTGCTTTCAAAGGTGGAAACATCCTTAATTTCGGAATTTTGCGCTAAAACATAAACTTCACCCATGCCCATACCCGGCATACCGCCGGCCGGCATCAAGCGACCTTTCATATACCAACCGAAAGCCATACATGCGACCACAATAGCGATGCGAGTGGCTACAATTTTCATATCAGGATAATTTATTCTCATTATTTTCACCTTTAAATTTTAATACTATTATAAATTAAGTTAAATCCGGTTTTGACAGTCTCATCAAAATCATTGACCAGTCTTTTGGTAAAATAGGCTTCCATCATTCCGCTGTACATGGTCATCAAAATTTCGGATATCATGGATGTATCAACATCCTCTCTGATTTGATGATTGCGTTGCAGATTTTCCAAAACTTGCGTAAACAAATTTCGTGTCACGCGTTTGGTTTGTTCGATGGACGGCTGAATTTTATAAAGAATTGCTTCGCTCCATTCCATTTGGCATGAAACAAAAAACATAAATTTATATGTATTGCCGTCATTTTTTAAGACTTTGTTGTTGAACAGCAACATATCAATTAAATTTTGAAAACTGCAATTTTCTGTCGGAATATACGAGCGCAACGCATCTAAATGATTTTGAGCATATTCGTTAATCAATGCCGCAACGATATCCGGTTTATTTCTAAAATACCAGTAAACGGCACCTTTGGTTAAATTAATGCGTTTGGCAATTTCATCAAAAGTGGTTTTTGAGTAACCTTTTTCATAAAAAATATCGCGAGCCGAGGCCAAAATATTTTGTCTCGTCTGTTCGGCATCTTCTTTGGTTCTGCGCATAAAATTACTCCGTAAATATTTATACTGGCTAGTATGTATATAACAAATTTACAAACTTGCAAACATTTTTTTATACTTTTAGGTATGTATAATTCATTAATGTTTGGCCCAAGACGGAATTTGCTTGTTTTTCAAAGCTTCGGAATTCTGTTTTTTAATAGCTTCGTTTTTGTTTGAAAGATTTGCCGGAGTATCTTTTTTAACTTCACCGGTTGTTTCATTAACCAAAGTTTCGGCTTTATTGCCTTCACCCGCATCAATTCGCTGGGTCAGAGGTTTAATGGAACGTCCTTCCTCCTCGCCGCCGTCACTTCCCGTAAAGTCCGTGGCGTCGATAGCGGAGTGAGCCATGCCCAATAAATTAAGCATTGTCTCGAATTTTTCGCGATTATAGAATTGGATACAATCGTTCAATCGGATAGCATCTTTGCCGTAAAATCTTTGATATGCCCATACGGATAATGAACACATACGGTTACGATAAGCGATCCAGCTGTCAAACATATCGCGATAATTGCCTGATTTCAAATCTTCACTGTTGTTCCACTTGCCGAGAAATTCATCTTTTGACAGTGTTTTATACAGATTTTTGATTTCTTGTGTGCAGCGTTCTACTTCTTCATCAATACACTCGGCTTCGATTTCTTTTGTATCTTTGGTGCATTTCTGAGGGTTGATTTTGCATTTGTCGGCATTTTCTTTCTTTTTATCCGTGATACATGTTTGGTAATCGTCATCGTGATCATAAATTTTCAAGAATGTAAATTCTTCTCTGTTTTTCGGTGCGGTATTTTGAATTAATTTATAAATGCTTTTTAAGTGATCTTCATTATGCAGCATATAGTATGAGGTGCATGAATAGCGTTCGATATACAAAGGTTCGGTGTATTTTGTGGCAATATGGGACAATGAACATATACGGTTACGAAAAGCCGTCCAACTGTCAAACATATCGCGTACGGTTTGGATATTTTTATCGGAACTTCCCGTCCATTCAAGAGTAGTCGGATCTGATAAAATATACTGATACAGCTTCTTTACGCGTATCAAGATACGTTGGATTTGTTCACGTTGGCATAATTCAACGTTATTGGTAACCGAGTCACATTTGCGGAACTCATCATCATCCGGATATGTCGGCATAAAAGCGTTGGCCGCAGGTATGCTTAAAGCTAAAAACAAAGCAACAGTTCTGAATAATTTTATCATAAGACACCTCATATACTTATTCTATAACAGAATACGCGGCAATAGTAAATATAAAATTAAATAAGGGGATTATAAATCAAATAATCCGCAACCGTCGCGTAATATTTTTTGTGCCTGAGCGGTGTATTGACCGTCGGCATTATGTACAAAAAACGGCGGTAAAATACAATCCGGTGCTTTAGAGTCTTTTTGTGCCGAAACGATTATGCGCTTGGCATTTTGTCCGGCTTTGGAATAGACGGGTAAAACAGTTATGTTTCCGGCCTTACCTCTGAAAAAAGCACAAATCTCCGAAAGAGCTTCAACGCGGTTAATCAGATATATTTTGCCGAACGGTTTAGCCATTTTTAAGCAAAAAGCCAACCATTTGGAAAGATTAAAGTCTGTATGATTATGCGCCGTTGCCTTGCTTTTATTTGGTGATGGCATGTCATGATCGCTGTACGGAGGATTAGATATCACAATGTCAAACGAACACGGCTGCAGATTCGCATCCTGCGGTTTATGGCGAATGTCGATATTATAAAAATTTACAAAACTAAAATTATTTTGTGCCGCGCTTAGATTGGATAATTCGGCCAATTCAGGCTGAATTTCAAGCCCGCAGATTTGCACGTTGTCATTTTGTAAACGTTGCGCCAAACATAACGAAACGGCACCGGTTCCGGAACCGACATCCAGAATACGGGCATTTTTTAATTTTCCGGATACGCTGCCGGCAAGCAAAACCGCATCGGTTGACGCTCGATAGCCGTTAACCGGTTGCAGGATTTTAACTTGTTTATCCAATAAATAATCGTTTGTATATTCCGGAAGCATAACTTTTTCTTACAAAAAAACTCAGGACACTGTCCTGAGTTTTGTGATAGTGTACAAAATTAAGCACTTGGTGCAATTTTTGCCTGTTCTGCATTAAATTGAATAGCAGCTGCGCTGGCCTCTGAATCAGGCGAAATAGCACTTTGCGGACATTCAGCGATGCAAGCACCGCAATCAATGCAAACATCCGGATCGATTACCATTTGGGAATCAGCCAAGTGCATAGCGCTAACCGGACAAATACCGGCACAAACGCCGCATTTAATACAAGAATCATCAATTACTGAAGGCATATTATATCTCCTTAAATATAAAAAAACTTTCAAAGCACAATGTAATCAATTTATATTTAAAAGCAAGAGTTTTTTTTAATGGGTATTGAAATCGTGTGATGAGGCACTATTTCAAAGCCGTAAGGAGAAACAATGTCAGAATATAAATCGGATTTATTGATTATCGGTTCCGGACCGGCCGGATATACCGCCGGTATTTACGCCGCCCGTGCCGGTATCCGTTCACTGTTGGTTTCGGGTGCGCAAAAAGGCGGACAGCTTATTATGTCAAGCGAAGTTGAAAATTTTCCGGGTTTTGCAGATCCGATAACCGGCTACGATTTAATGGATCGTATTCGGCAACAGGCACAAAAAATCGGCGTTCATGTGATTGACGATGTTATAACGGAAGTTGATTTTTTTGACACGCCTTTTGTTTGTAATTCCGAAGCCGGCAATTGCTATACGTCGCGTGCCATTATAATTGCGACCGGTGCTTCGGTCAAATGGCTCGGATTACCGAGCGAACAAAAATATATAGGGCATGGCGTGTCATCATGTGCGACTTGCGACGGTTTCTTTTTTGCCGGCAAAGAGGTTGCGGTGGTCGGTGGCGGCAATTCGGCGGTGGAAGAGGCGTTGTATTTATCTAATTTTGTTGAAAAAGTTTATCTTATTCATCGGCGGCACGCTCTTAATGCCGAACATATTATGCAAAAGCGCTTATTTGAAAATCGCAAAATCATTATTATGTGGAACAATATCATCGAAGAAGTTTTGGGTAATGATGAGCCTTTGGAAGTGACCGGCCTGCGAATTCGTAACGTTAAAACCGATCGCGTGCAAAAACTGGCGGTATCAGGATTGTTTGTGGCCATCGGACATCATCCGAATACCGAGTTGTTCCGTCGTTATTTAAGGTTGGACGGCGGCGGTTATATTGCCACCAACGGCGCTTGCGGTGAAACGGATATTAAAGGCGTATATGCCGCCGGCGATGTTTGTAATCCGTATCGGCAGGCCATTATTGCCGCCGGTTGCGGTGCTCGCTCGGCCATGGAAGCAATCAAATATTTGTAATAAAAACAACTCCGTTTACTTAAACGGAGTTGTTTGAGGCTTATCATTATAACTGACGAACTAGTGAAAATTAACCGTAATGGAATTAGTGTCACCTGTTTTACACGCACTGGCGGCAATATTGACAGGCATCGGGACAGAAACTGTTCCGCCCGGAATGGCAACAGCCTCATCATTATTGCCCATTCCTCCGTAAAAACGGGTGGTGGAGGTAATACTATTAGGTGAACCGGCATTAATTCCGACAGCAACTAAGCCGGAAGATGTGCCTGAACCCCAATCGTATGTAGCTAACGCCATGCAAGCATCTTCAGGTAAACTGGTTAAATAAAAACCAAACCCTTTCCAATCTACCACGCCTTGTTTTTTACCGGCGGACATGATGCTAAAACTTCCGCCGAAAGGATTTTCTATTGCCGTTTGTCCGGTATTCCACATTTCATCAGGAACAAGGTGGGCTTTTTTTATCAATGTATAGTTTATACTACCTGTGCCATTATCCAAAGCTTTGTAATCTTTTTGGCTGGCAAATAAGGTTCTGATATTACCGGCAATTTGAGAAATCTGATCAACGGTTTTATTGATTTTGTATTGCATCATGGCTTTCGAGTAACCGGCAATACCGCCAACCGACAAAACACCGATAATGGCTAGAACACCGAGCATTTCAATCATTGAACGGCCGGTTTGATTGTTTATATTTTTCATCACGTTTCTCCTTAAAAAACTGTATTTGTATCTATATTGTCATAGTTTTAACATAAAGTAAATTATGAAAAAAGTAATAGTTATTAAAAATAAAACCGCCGTTTCGGCGGTTTAGATTTTTAATCTTTATGGCGGAAGGTAATACGCCCTTTGGTTAAATCATAAGGCGTCATCTCAATATCAACTTTATCACCGACCATAACGCGAATACGGAATTTACGCATTTTACCGGCGGTGTGTGCTAAAATTTCCACACCATTTTCCAATTTAACGCGAAACATCGCGTTTGGCAATTTTTCAATGACTTCGCCGGTCAATTCCAGCAATTCTTCTTTACTCATTCAATACCTCGATATTTTATACTTTTGCCAAAGGTATAAACGCATATTTTTGAATTTGCAAGCAATTTGTGACAATTTTTCCCAAAAACGATTATTTTTTCGCGGTGACGATTTTAATCGCTTCTTCTTCGGTTAACGAACTCGGCGCATAACCTTTTGGAATGGCGTAATTATTTTTACCACATTTCAAATACATGCCGTATCTGCCGCGATTAAGCGTAATATCTTCTTTGGTTTCCGGATGTTTACCCAAAACCTTCGGTTCCGGTTTAGCAACGGCGCTTTCCAAAATTTCTTCGGCACGTTCAAGCGTTATGTTGAAGATATTATCGGCACCGGTTAACGACTTTGATTTTGTACCTTGCTTTAAGTATTGACCAAACTTACCGATATTAGCTTCAATACCGTTACCCAATTGACGCGGTAACGAAATCAAAATCTCAGCTTGTTCAGGTGTTAATTCTTCGGCCTTAACGAATTTAGGCAGAGAAACGCGCTTCGGTTTTTCGGTTGTGGCGGTAGCATCTTCGCCGAGCTGAACATAATGTCCGTACGGTCCTTTTTTAAGGTAAATATTCATACCGTTATATTGGCCCATGATTTTATCTTCATTTGCTACAGGCTTAACAGCGGCATTGGCAGCCGCTTCCTGTTCTTCGGCGGAAGTATCCGTAAGCGGTTTGGTATAAGTGCATTCCGGATAATTCGAACAGCCGATGACCGAAACGACCGAATTTAATACTTAAATGTCCTTTACCGCAAACCGGACAACTGCGCGGATCCGAGCCGTCTTCGCGCGGTGGAAATAAGTGCGCCGACAAAGCCTCATCAATGCGGTTGATAACTTCGGTTAGTTGCAAAGGCTGAACACTGTCGACGGTTTTGATAAATTTATTCCAAAAACCGGTTAACAGCTTTTTCCATTCCATCTTGCCGGCAGAAACATCATCCAAAAATTCTTCCAGTTGGGCGGTAAAATCGTATTCGACATATTTCTTGAAGAAGTTTTCCAAAAATACCGTTACAATACGACCGCGATCTTCCGGAATAAAACGCAGTTTTTCAACACGGACATATTTGCGCTCTTGCAAAACGGCGATAATGCTGGCATACGTCGACGGACGGCCGATACCGAGTTCTTCAAGCTTTTTAACCAAACTGGCTTCGGTAAATCTCGGCGGCGGTGTGGTAAAGTGCTGTGTCGGCTTAATTTCGCCTTTATTGACATTTTCACCGGCTTCGACGTTTGGCAAAATAACGTTATCGTCATTTTCGTCGGCATCGTCTTTACTTTCTTGGTATAATTTCAAAAAGCCGTCGAACTGAATAACCTGACCGTTGGCACGCAATAAAATTTTATTATCAGCCGATTTGGCATCGACAACGACTTTATCCAAAATGGCCGGATTCATCTGGCAGGCGACCGTACGCTTCCAAATCAGCTCATAAAGCTTGTGGGCATCGCTGTCCAATTTCATTTCCATCTTTTTCGGCGTATTCATTACGTCAGACGGACGAATAGCCTCGTGTGCTTCTTGGGCATTTTTGGTCTTGTTTTTATATTCTTTGGCGGTTTTCGGTAAATAAGATTCGCCGAAATATTTTTTAATGGCTTCACGGCAAGCGCTTATGGCATCTTTGGAAAGATTGACGGCATCGGTACGCATGTAGGTGATATAACCGTCTTCATAAAGTTTCTGCGCAACTTGCATGGTCTTTTTGGCTGAAAATCTTAATTTGCGCGCAGCCTCTTGTTGTAATGTCGAAGTCGTAAACGGCGGTGCCGGATAGCGGCTGGCTTTTTTGCGCTCGACATTGTCAATATGGAAATCCTGTGCTTCGATTTTAGCCTTAGCTTCTAAAGCTTTTTCTTCCGAATTTAAGGTAAATTTATCGAGCTTTTTACCGTCAAGATTAATCAGGTGCGTCAGCATGTGAGCTTGCGATTGTGTGATTAAATCGGCATCGACGGTCCAATATTCTTCGGTTTTGAACTTTTCGATTTCGTTTTCACGCTCACAGATTAAACGCAAGGCAACCGACTGAACGCGACCGGCCGATTTTGAACCCGGCAGTTTGCGCCACAAAACAGGCGATAATGTAAAGCCTACCAAATAATCCAAAGCGCGGCGCGCCATGTAGGCACTGACCAAATCGTTATCGATTTCGCGCGGATTTTCAATACCTTCTTTAACGGCTGACTTGGTAATTTCGTGGAAAACGACACGCTCGATTTTTTTGCCGGTCAGCTTTTTCTTTTCTTTTAATTCTTCCAAAATATGCCAAGCGATAGCTTCTCCTTCTCTATCCGGGTCGGATGCGAGAATAAGCGTATCGCAGTCTTTTAAGGCTGTGATAATGTCGTTCAAGTGTTTGCGTCCGGCGGCACTGAATTCCCATTGCATGGCAAAGTCATGATCCGGATCAACCGAACCGTCCTTACTCGGCAAATCGCGGATATGCCCGTAACTGGCAAGCACTTTGTAATCGCTGCCCAGATATTTATTAATGGTTTTGGCTTTTGCCGGAGATTCTACGACGACTAATTTCATTCTTTAGCTTCCTATTTAAGTCGAGCGACCTTATTGCCTGCCTGACGCTGTATTTTACCTGAAAATTCCAAGTCCAATATTTGTGTGAAAAAATCAGCTTGTGAAAGGTTGCTGGTGCGTAACAAAACATCGATATCTACACCCTCAAAGCTGATTAAATCCAGCAGATTGACGTTTTCGGACTTTGTTTTTTCAGCCGTATTCTGCACAGAAATATTTACATTATTTTCGGCTTTGTCAAGAGGTAACGATTCAATTTTTGAGATTTTTATCTGTCGGTTTGCGGTCATACTTAATACATTAAGTATGTCTTCGGCACTTTCGGTTAATACGGCACCTTCCTTAATCAAACGGTTCGGTCCGGCCGCTCGATTTTCGAGTGGCGAACCCGGAACGGCAAATATTTCTTTACCTTGTTCCAAAGCTAAGCGTGCCGTTATAAGTGAGCCGGAATTTAAACTTGCTTCGGCAACCAACAATCCTTGTGTTAATGCCGAGATAATTCGGTTGCGACGCGGAAAATTCGAAACTTGCGCTTTAGTACCGAGTGCGAATTCGGAAATAGCCAAACCCTGCCGACAAATATCATTATAAAGATCGGCATTTTCAAGCGGATAAATTTCATCAACACCGGTACCTAAAACCGCAATCGTCGGACCTTGTTGCTGTTTGGCATACAGTGCGCCTTTATGGGCGGCGGCATCAATACCGCGCGCCATACCGGAAACGACCAGCACATCGGCTTGCGTCAGATCATAAGCGATTCGCGAGGCAATTTTGCGACCGGCTATCGAGGCATTTCGTGCACCGACGACGGCAACGGAATAAGGATAATTTAACAGCTCGATATTGCCCAGTGCATAAATTACCGGCGGTGCATCATTGATTTGCAATAATTGTTGCGGATATATAGGTGAAGTGTACGGAATAATTTTGACATTTTTCTTTTCGGCATCGGCAATCATACATTCAGCCTCAGTTGTTGTGACAACTTTTTTCTTGGCGGCGATTGCTTCCAAAGCTGTTTCGATATCACCGTGTTTTTCCAATAATTTATAAAACGTCACCGGCCCGATACCTTCGGTATTGAGCAGTCTTAAGATATTTGTCAGATTTCCCGTGGCCATTATTTCTTTTTGAAAGAGATTTTACTTTCTTCACCCTTGAGTAAGCGTGCAATGTTGGCATGATGGCGTATGATAACCAATAAAGCCACGCCGGTATAAAATGCCGCATAGATCGGCGGACACATAAAGAAAGCAATAATCGGCATGGCAGCTGCTGCCGTTAAAGCCGATAGCGACGAATAACGGAAAGTGAAGGCCATTGTTAACCATATACCTAAGGCAACCAATGCAACCGGCCATTGCGTCATTAAAATTAAACCGAATGCCGAGGAGACACCTTTGCCGCCCTTAAATTTGAGCCATACCGGAAAATTGTGTCCCAAAACACCGAAAACACCGGCAATAAGAGAAGCTAAAACGTTTAATTGCAACGGTTGGCCGCCGAATGTGCCGATTTCCAAATCAGGAACAAGTTTATACGCAATAAATGCAGCCAAACCGGCTTTGAAGGCGTCTAAAATAACGGTCAGCAGAGCCAGCCATTTGTTTCCCGTACGCAAAACGTTAGTGGCACCGATGTTACCGGAACCGATTTTACGGATATCACCGTAACCGGCAATATAACATAAAACCAATCCGAAAGGGATCGAACCGGCCAAATAACCGCAAAGAGCGCATACTAAAAGCATAAGAATCATAACAGACCTCCTCTAATATTTGCTTACGTTGTAGCCGAAGTTATTGAAAATTTCAACCATATTTTAAATTTGCTAAAAATCCTGTTGAAACACTGTAAAATAATGATGACAAAGCAAATAAAAAAGATAACATACTAAAGAAATTAATTTATGGTGGAATAATGAAACCCGAATTTAAAAAGATAATGTTAAAGCTCTCCGGTGAAGGTTTGGCGGGAGATAAAAAGATCGGAACCGAAGCGGCAATCGTGCAAAAGTTGGCACGCGAGATTAAGGCTGTACACGATTTGGGCGTGCAAATTTGTTTGGTTATCGGTGGCGGGAATATCTTTCGCGGAGCCAAAGACGGCGGTGCCTTTATGGATAGGAGTGTTGCCGATCAAATTGGTATGTTGGCAACGGTGATGAATGCTTTAACGATGAAATCGGCACTTGAAAGCTTAGGTTGTCCGGCAAAGGTTTTTTCGGGTTTGAGTATGCCACAGGTTTGTGAACCGTACAGCTTCAGAGAAGCTCAGAGAGCTTTGAAAGAAAATACAGTCGCTTTGTTTGCTTGCGGAACGGGAAGTCCGTATTTTACAACCGATTCCGGTGCAGTTCTTCGGGCTGTTGAAATGCACTGCGATGTTGTGATGAAAGCAACACAGGTTGACGGAGTGTATGACTCCGATCCGCGCTACAATAAAGAGGCTAAACGCTATGATAATATCGGATACGACGAAGTTTTGGAAAAACAACTCAACGTTATGGATATGACGGCCATAGCATTAGCCAGAGATAATCAAATGCCGATAATGGTATTTGCACAAAAAAGCGATGATGCTGTGTTGAAAGCCGTGTGCGGTGAAGCAAAATATACATTAATAAAATAAGAGAGGCAATTATGACAGATTATAATTCGTTGAAAGAACAGACATTGCATAAAATGGATAAAACGCTTGAAACGTTGAAAAATGATTTTAGCGGGTTGCGTGCCGGTCGCGCACATGCCAGCCTTTTGGATGGTATTTTGGTAGATGCTTACGGCAGCATGACGCCGATTAGCCAAGTCGGTACGGTCAGTGTACCGGATGCCCGCACATTATCTATAAGCGTTTGGGATAAAGGCTTATCTAAAAATGTCGAAAAAGCTTTGCGTGAAAGCGATTTAGGCTTAAATCCGATGTCTGACGGCCAGCTGATTCGTATTCCGATTCCGCCGCTTAGTGAAGAACGTCGCAAAGAGCTTTCGAAAATTGCCGGTAAATATGCCGAACAAGGCAAAGTTGCGATTCGCAATATTCGCCGCGATGCAATGGATGAAGTCAAAAAAATGAAAAAAGATTCATTGATCTCAGAAGATGAGGAGAAAAAATATAATAATGATATTCAAAAATGGACGGATGATGCCATCAAAAAAGTAGATGACCAACTGTCAGCTAAAGAAAAAGATATTATGCAAGTATAGGAACTTAAGTGTGGTAACCGATAATTTGAAACATATAGCATTTATTATGGACGGTAATCGGCGTTGGGCTAAACAGCGCGGTTTGCCGATTGCTATGGGGCATAAAAAAGGCGCCGAAACACTTATTGAAGTAGCCAAAGCCGTTAAACGTTTAGGTGTAAAATATATGACGGTGTACGCCTTTTCAACCGAAAACTGGCAACGCGAAAAATCCGAAGTCGAAGCATTGATGAATCTGTTGCGTCATTATTTGGATACCAGTTTTAAAGAATTGCAGGAAAACGATGTCCGGATCATTTTTATCGGTGAACGCTATATGCTGGCTCCGGATATTATCGAAAAAATGCAAAAAATCGAAAAAGATACGGAGAATAATCAATCGGTAACGCTTTGTGTGGCTTTAAGCTACGGAAGTCGTCAGGAAATTGTTTCGGCAATACGCAATATAGCCGAAAAGGTTAAGGACGGTACACTTGATGTTAATGATGTAAATATGCAGACGGTTGCCGATAATTTATACACTAAAAACATACCTGATCCGGATTTATTGATTCGAACCAGCGGTGAAGTGCGTATAAGCAATTATTTGCTGTGGCAACTGGCATATACGGAGTTTTATTTTTCAAAAACATTTTGGCCTGATTTTTCCGAGGCTGAATTACAACAGATTGTAACAGAGTTTAAAGATAGGGAGAGAAGATATGGTAAGTCGTAAATTCGGGGCTATTACAAAAAGAATATTGGCAGCAATTGTGATGATTCCGATAGCTATCGAAGCGTTATATGTCGGCAGTCCGTATATCGAAATTCTGGCTGTCATTGTGGGCGGTCTTTTGGCTTGGGAATGGGCAAATATGCTGTCCGAACCGGAAACGGCTTCGTATTATGTTACGGCTTATATCATCAGTTTGGCTTCATCAATTTGGACGTATAATTTTGCGGTTGTTTTACCGATGATTGCCGTCGTAACCTTAGTGGTTTGGGTTATTGCCGATAAAGCAAAGTACCGCAAATTGCTTACTCTCGGTGTGCCGTACATTTCAATCGGTGTTGCATCACTGGTTTGGATTTATCGCTATTTTGATCCGAGTGAAGGTAATTTTGATCCGCGCTACAATTACAGCTTTATCATGACCTTATGGTTCTTCCTGATGGTCTGGAGTATGGATATTGGCGGGCTTGTCGTCGGTTGCAATTTGCGCGGCCCGAAGTTGGCGCCTAAAATCAGTCCGAATAAAACATGGTCAGGCCTGTGCGGCGGTGTTTTATTGGCGGTATCGGTCAGCATTATATTTATGTATTGTTGTACCAAAATTTTGGAAATTCCATCTTATGATTTTACCAAGTTCCGTTATATTTCATTTTCGCACGATTCATGGCAGGTTCGCTTAAATATTGACAGCCAGATGTTATATGCGGCATTGGCTGTATTACTTGCCTTATTGGCTCAAGTCGGCGATTTAATTGAATCGGCAATCAAAAGAACGGTTGGGGTTAAAGATTCTTCCAAACTTATTCCGGGACACGGCGGCGTTTTTGACCGTGTGGATGGTTTGATTTTTGCCGCTCCGTTTATGTATATCTTTTTTACTTATATTTTATAAGGTGATGTAAATGGAAATGCTGTTAAATATTATTTACTATATCGTCCCTTTCATTGTTTTATTGGGGATATTGGTTTTTGTGCATGAGTTCGGGCATTTTATCGTTGCCCGTTCACTGGGGGTAAAAGTTGTCGCCTTTTCCATAGGTTTCGGCAAAGAACTCTGGAGCCGCACCGATAAATACGGAACATGTTGGAAAATATCAGCCGTACCGCTCGGCGGGTATTGTCAGTTTTTGGGAGATGCCGATGCTTCTTCATCGACGGTTGATGACAGCTTGGAAAAATTATCCGAAGAAGATAAAAAAGGCGCATTTCCTTTGCAGGCCGCATGGAAAAAAATATGTATAGTCGTGGCCGGACCGTTGTTTAACTATTTGTTTGCCGTCGTTGTTTTCGTTATGTTGTTTTACAGCTTCGGCAAGATGGTATATCCTTCGATTGTGGGCAAGGTTATGCCTGGAGAGGCTGCGGAAGCTGCCGGAATTATGGAAGGTGATCATATTATATCTTTAAACGGGAATTTAACGCCGGATTTCCAATCTTTAAGTAACGAAGTCGCGCTTTCCGAGACCGATGATGTTGTTGTTAAAATCGAACGCCCGATGACTTTCAAAGTAAGTGCCGAAGAAACGTCATTTGTATTTAATGAAATTCAAAAACGTGAAAAAATATTGGGCCTGATTTTTAATATCGGCAATAATAGTTCGGAAGAAGTAAATTTACCGATTGTATATGATATTGTGGAAGACAGTGCGGCCGAACGGGCAGGCTTTATGGTCGGTGATGTTGTTGAATCAATTAACGGCGAGCCGATAAAAACCGCAGAGGAGTTTAGAGCGTATGCTTCGGAACATATTGATGAAGAAATGGAGATAGCTCTGCACCGTCCGATGTCCATTAATGTGACATTAAAAGATACGGATTTTGAACAAAGTGACGGCCGAAAAGTTAAACGTCGGATGCTCGGAATCCAATCATTACCGAAAGTCGATTTTACCGAACACTTGAGTTTAGCCGAGGCAGTTCAAGCCGGTCTGAAAGAGACTTATGATCTGACTGCCGTTACATTACGCGGTTTAGGTCAAATGATCACCGGCAGTCGCGGCGGTAAAGATGTCGGCGGCATTATTCGTATCGCCGAAATGTCCGGAGATATCAGTAAAACCGGCGGCTTAATAAGTTTTATATATTTTATGGCTTTGCTGTCCGTTAATTTGGGATTGATTAATCTCTTGCCGATACCTGTATTGGATGGCGGAAGCTTAGTTATCTTTTTGATAGAATTGGTTATAGGTAAAGAACTTAAACCTAATATAAAAGAAAATATTTTCAAGGTCGGGCTTTGCATAGTATTGGGTATTATGCTGCTTGCGACTTGGAATGATATTGTTCATTTAATCAGTCGTTGGTTTGACTAATAAAGGAAAAATAACATGAAAAAAATACTCTATGTCGGACTTCTTTCCAGTTTAGTTTCTTTGCAGGCGTATGCAGAAGACTTTTATATCAAACAAATTGATGTTGAAGGTTTGCAACGTGTCGAAAAAGAAACGGTACTGTCTTATTTAAATGTGCAGACCGAAAGCACCGTATCGCAAGATGACTTGGATATGTCATTCCGCAGTCTGTATAATACGGGGCTTTTCAGTGATATCAATTTTGATACCACCGGTCGTAATGTCTTAAAAATTACGGTAAAAGAAAATCCGATTATCGGAAAGCGTGCATTTGACGGTAATGACAAGATTGATGATAAAGTCTTGGAAGCCGAAGTTCAATTAGGCCCGCGCTCAATATTCGATAAAGCCAAGGTTCAGCAAGATGTACAACGTATTTTGGATGTCTATCGTAAAACCGGTCGCTATTCGGTAACGGTTGACCCGAAAATTATCGAGCGCGAAGAAAATCGTGTTGACTTGATTTATGAAATTGATGAAGGTGCAGCAGCCAAAATCGATAAAATCAATTTCTTGGGAAATACGCACTATTCGTCATCGGATTTGCAAGATGAAATTATGAGCAAAGAAAGCCGTTGGTATCGTTTCTTCAGTTCGGCCGAGAATTATGATGCCGAAAAAATGGAATATGATAAAGAACTGTTGCGCCGCTTTTATACCAGCCGCGGTTATGCCGATTTTTCTGTCCAAACGGCTGTTGCCGAATTAAGTGAAGATCGTAAATCATTTATCTTGACCTTTACTTTGGAAGAAGGTCCGCGTTATGAGGTCGGTAAAATCGATATCATTTCCAATATCAACGGGGTTGAGACCAAACCTTTGTATAAAGATTTGGAAATTGATGAAAAAGATTGGTTCAATTCGGATTTGGTTGAAAAATCTGTTTCCGAAATGACAGAAACTTTAGGTAAAAAAGGTTTTGCCTTTGTTGATATTGAACCTGAATATATTCGTGATCCGGAAAACGGTAAAATCGATATTAACTTTGTTATCAACGAAAGTGAACGCGTTTTTGTTAACCGTATTAACATTACCGGAAATGACAGAACATTGGATGAAGTTATCCGCCGTGAATTCCGTTTGGACGAAGGTGATGCCTTAAATATTTCCAAATTGCGTGATTCTCGTCGTAATATCGAAAATCTGAATTTCTTCAGTAAAGTTGATATCCAAACGGATTCTGTCGGTGATGATAAAGTCGATGTCAATACACGAGTTGAAGAAAAATCGACAGGCTATTTCAATGTCGGTATCGGTTATTCGACAACCAACGGTGCTTTATTGCGTGCCGGTGTAACTGAAAACAACTTCCGCGGTAAAGGTCAGGAAGTCGGCTTTAATATCGGCTTTTCAGAAAGAACCAAAGATTATGATATCAGCTTTACAGAGCCGTATTTCTTAGGTCGTCGTTTAAGTGCCGGTATTGATTTGTTTATGCAAGATCAAGACTATAAAGATGAGGCTTCTTACGATACCCGTACGACCGGTGCCCGTACCAGATTCGGTTGGAAATATACCGATGATTTGTATCACATGGCTCGCTACACATACAGTACAAACAAAATCAGAAACGTAAAATCTTATGCTTCCGAGTATGTTAAAGCCGAGCAGGGCACAGCAACGACATCGGCCTTCGGTCAGACACTCGTCTATGATAAACGTGACAGTGCGATGAATACTAAAGAAGGTTATTATGTATCATTCGGACATGACCTCTCCGGTTTGGGCGGTGATACTAAATATAATCGTTTCGATGCCAAATTGTATAAGTTCTATACGTTCTATGATTACTATACATTAAAACTGTTCTCAACCGGCGGATATATCATAGGCTACGGTGGAGAAGACGTTCGTATGTCCGATCGTTATTATTTGGGCGGTCAAACGATGCGCGGTTTTGAGTTTGCCGGTATCGGTGCCCGTGATAAAGCAACAAAAGATGCTTTGGGTGGTAACTGGATGATGTACTCCGGTGCCGAATTAACCTTCCCGATCGGATTGGATGAGTTAGGCATCAAAGGTAGAACATTCTGGGATTTGGGTGCTTTGGGTAAACCGGATAACTTCAATTCACAGAAAATTTACTATTCTTCAAAAGTCAGAAGTTCTGTCGGTTTCGGTTTTGACTGGATGTCTCCGATGGGCAAAATCAATATTGACTTCGGTTTCCCGGTTGTTAAAACCCGTTACGATGAAACAGAAGTGTTCCGTTTGAACTTCGGTACCAGCCTGTAAGGAATAAAACAATGGTAGATACAAACTTTTATAATGCAAAAGAAAATGTAACCTTGGCACAAGTTGCCGAGGTTACCTCTGCCGTTTTGGCAGATGCTTCAAAGAAAATTGAAACAATAGCTTCGATTGCAACAATGACAAGCGCCGGTGCAGATGATATTTGCTTTTTCTATGATCGTAAGAGCAAAGATAAGGCCGCAAACATCAAAGCAAAAGCCTGCATTACAACCGAAGACTTAAAAGCATTTGTACCGGAAAATGTGATAGTTTTAATCAGTTCCAATCCGAAAGAAGCATTTATCAAATTAAATGAATTTATGTATTCGGAAAAAATGCCGAAAGCCGGAATTGATCCGACAGCCAAAATTGCTGACAGTGCGCACATCGGCGAGGGATGCTTTATCGGCGCCAATGTTGTTATCGGCGAAAATGTTGTAATAGGGGATAACTGCCTTATTGAACCGAATGTTGTTATATCACATGACTGCAAAATCGGTAATAACTGCCGTATCGGTAACAACGCTTCGATTGCATACAGCATAATCGGACATCATTGTTATATTTATTGCGGTGCTCGTATCGGTTATGACGGTTTCGGTTTCCAATTCATGAACGGTCAGCATCATCGTATTCCGCAACTCGGTCGGGTTATTATCGGTAATGATGTCGAGATCGGAGCTAACACTTGTATTGATCGCGGTGCTTTGGATGATACGGTCATCGGTGACGGTTGCCGCATTGATAATTTGGTTCAAATTGCTCATAACGACAAACTTGGTATGGGCTGTGTGGTTGTGGCACAAGTCGGTATAGCCGGCAGCTGCAATTTAGGCGATTTTGTTGTTTTGGGCGGACAAGTCGGTTTGGCCGATCACTTAAATATCGGCAGCGGCGCTCAAATTGCCGCTCAGTCCGGTGCAATGCGCGATGTTGAACCGGGAGCGGTTGTGATGGGAAGTCCGTGCGTTCCGTTTAAGGATTATATGCGTCAAGTTTCGTTCTTACAAAGAAATTCAAAAAAATAGAGGAAAATATGTCAGAAAATAAAATTTACAATAGTGATGAAATTATGAAAATGCTGCCGCACCGCTATCCGTTTTTGCTGGTCGACAGATTAGAAATCGAAGAGCCGGGTGTTAAGGGGATCGGCTTAAAGAATTTAACGATGAATGAGCTGTTCTTTCAAGGCCATTTCCCGAATAATCCGATTATGCCGGGAGTTTTGCAAATCGAAGCAATGGCGCAGACAGCCGGTTGTGTCGTTATGTGTGAAAAAGATGACTATGCCGATAAACATTGCAGCGTTTTGTTTATGTCGGTTGATAATGCCAAATTTCGCAAGCCGGTACGTCCGGGCGATCAGCTGAAAATGCATGTTGAAAAAATCAAAGTCCGTCGAAATATATTTGTATTCCACGGTGTCGGAATGGTTGATGATCAAGTGGTATCAGAAGCCGATTTGACAGCAATGATTGTTGAAGGCTAAGATTTTTTAAGCTAATCAAATAACAAAGAAAAGGCTATGTTGACAATAACGTAGCCTTTTTTTGTCAAAAAATATTTGCAAAATTAAAAAATTGTGCTATACTTAGGCTGTCAAACATAAATAATTTTATATATGAGAAAGGTATTATTTTTAATGTTGATGTGTACAGTATGTTGCGCATCATGTGATGAATATGAACCTTGGGAGGACGATGAGCCCCAGTGGGAAAACCAGAATGATTCTTCTGATGAAGATGATGGTGAAGATCACTGGATTATCTGGCCGTGTGAAGATGAAAACTAAGTAAAATCTATTAACAAAAACACTATGGTTTATTTTATTAAGATTAACAAAATTCTCTCGACACAAAGCTATGCAATCTCATTGCAGATGACGGAGAATGGTACGATGCAGGTTGCCGTTAAAGATCAGCACTATACGCGTGCCCCTTGGAGTGAAACACCGCTTAAAATCAAAGTACCGGAGCATATCCGTGCCGAGATTGAAGATAAATCGGTTCCGAGTTCGACTAATCCTGATGACAGAATTTTGAAATCGGATACGAGCATTACACCTCATCTGCTGGACTTCATTCGGCAGTGCTGGCAGGAAATTATGCGCACACAACCGAATATCTTCTGAATATTCATCAACACCATAAAAAGAAAACCCCTCGGCAGGAATTATCCTCCGCGGGGTTTCTTTTTTTTAACAATCGGTCAGGCGCTTTTTTGCCAACCGCGTAAAATATAGTCACTTAGTTTTTCACTGAAGAATGAACTATCGGAAATAGCTTCGCCTTCGGCGATTTTAGCCTGATCCAAAAGCAAACGCGAAACTTCTTCCACGTTTTGTTTTTGGCTCTCGTCAAACATTGAATCGGCTAATTTGATAATCAGCGGATGATACGGATTAACTTCTAAAATCCGCGAACTGGCAAAAGCGGTTTGTTGTTGGTGGTTACGCATTAAGCGCTCGAGGTGAATACTCATTTGCCCGTTTTCAACCGTCAGACTGACCGGACTTTTGGTCAGTTTTTCAGTCGGAACAACCTTACCGACTTCATCTTTGAATAATTCGGTCATGTAATCGGTCAGCATTTTTAAGCTGCCTTCATCGGCACGCGGCGTATCACGTTCCATTTTCAAATCTAAGTCGGCTTGTGAAATATGCTTAATCGGATATCCTTTGAAGTTGGTTAAGACCTGAACCCAAAATTCATCAATCGGGTCAGTCAATAGCAAAACTTCCAAACCTTTGGCGGCAAAGGCTTCCAACTGCGGATTATTTCGCAGCGTCGGAACATCATCACCGGTAATATAATAGATATTGGTCTGACCTTCCTGAACACGCGAAATGTACTCATCCAATGAAGTCAGCTTATCGATTGAATTGGTCGAATAAAAACGCGACAGTTCAGCGACTTCAACACGATTGGCAACATCTTCGTATATACCTTCTTTGAAAGCAACACCGAAAATTTTCCAGAATTTCATATAATCATCATAGTCTTCGGAACGTTTTTTCAGCTCTTTTAAAATACGCGATACCGTACCGTTTTTGATTTTAGCAATAAGCGCATTTTGCTGCAACATTTCACGCGAAATATTGAGGGGTAAGTCGGCACTGTCGATAATACCTTTAACAAAGCGTAAGTATGCCGGCATTAAATCATCAACTTTATCCGAGATGAATACGCGGTTGACATAGAGCTTTAAGCTTTGTTGACGATCCGGTTGGAACAAATCATAAGGCGCTTCCGACGGAATGTACAATAAGCCAGTGTACTCAATACTGCCTTCGGCCTTAAAGTGCAAACGCATCCACGGTGTGTCAAAATTACGCGAAATATGATGATAGAATTCGTTGTACTGATCTTCGGTAATATCGGCTTTATTCTTGGTCCACAGAGCCGAACCGGTATTAACCGTTTCTTCGCCGGCCTTGCCCAAATCTAAAACGATAGGGTAATTTATGTGGTCGGAATAGGTGCGGATAATATGACGCAGATAAATCGTATCGGTAAAATCTTTGGCATCATCTTTTAAGTAAAGTTTGACATCGGTACCGATTTTTTCGCGGGTGGTCTCAGTGATTTCAAAGCCGTCGACACCATCGGATATCCAATTATATGCTTGTTCTTCACCGGCACGACGTGTGGTGACTTCGACTTTTTGAGCCACCATAAAGGCCGAATAAAAACCGACACCGAATTTGCCGATTAAATCGACAATTGAACCGTTATCCGAAGCATTGCGTACAAAATCAGCCGTACCGGATTTGGCAATTGTTCCCAGATGATTAATTAAATCATCTTTATTCATACCGATACCGTTATCGCTGATAGTTAAGGTATTTTCTTCGTCATTCGGGGTAATGGTAATCTTAAACTCGCCGTTGTTTTTGGCGATTCCCGGATTGGTCAAAGCATAGTAGCGCAACTTATCACAGGCATCACTGGCATTGGAAATAAGTTCGCGTAGAAAAATGTATTTTTCGGAATATAAAGAATTAATGACAATATCCAGAAGCTTACTGACTTCCGTTTTGAATTTTTGTTTTTTAGCCATAGTGAATCTCCTTTATGTAACTAAGTGTTATATGGGGTTTCATAATGGAAAACGCAAGGGGATTAATAAATTTTTTTAAGCTTTTTTTATCAGAAATTATTTAACGACATAAGTGCAATTTTTATAGATAAATTCCATTTCGGAGGCCTGACTGAAACGCTGCACGGCCGAAAAATCGAAACCGTCTTCTTCGGGAACAACCAGCGCTTCCAGAATTCGGAGATATTCATCGCGTTTGAATTCATTGAATGCACAGGCATAAGGATAATTGGCTTCTTTGAATTTATCGATATATTTCCACATACGCGGTGTTATTTTATCGGCGCGTAACTCCATATTAGGCAGACGCTGCGTAAAGGTTACATCGATTTTGCATATACCGTTGGCCAATTCTTTTATTTCACGTTTAATATCAACGGATTCAAGTTTTTGTGTTTCGGTATAAGGTATGCAATCGGCAAGTTTTTTTCTGAATTCCGATGTAACATCGATTCCGTCGCGGTGGAATTGGCAAATATCATCATTTGTCATAAGTTTTGTAGCCGCTAAATAGTCTTCATCATATAAAATTCGGTCAATATCCTTATGAAAGTAATAATGTTTGCTTTGGTAACGGCTGATGGATGAGGCATACTCAGCGGCTTGCTCAGGTGTAAATAAGCAAGACTGTTTGATATGAACATTAACATTGGTATAACCGTCAACCGTTACTTCGCATTTATCGTTTTTCAGACCGTTGACTTTATAAACCATTTTGGTTTCTACCCCTTCGGGTGCGGACATCACCGTTTTTTCATAGACGCTGCAATTATGGATACTTTGCAAAAAATCAATCGGAACCGACAGGTATTCCTGCGTATCGGACATATTTAAAATTTGCGCATTCGCCGGTAGGGCCAAAAAACACCAAAACCAAATATAACGAAAACGCAGCATACCCGTTATCCTATGATATTACAACTTTTCCAAGGTACATCTGTCTTCGAGGAATTCAGGTTCGGCACTTTGAACCTCATTTGACAGATTTTCATTGAAATCATCAAGATTTTTAGCGTCCGGAATTATACCCGAAAATAAAATATCTCTTAATACGCCCAAATCTTCTTCATCTAATTGGCAGGTATATAAAACAGATTGATCTTCTTCGTAATCCATGTGCTCTTTCAGCTTGTCAATCATCGGTCCGGAACGATGGTTAATAACCGACCGCTTGAAACTTATGAGCGTTTCATATTGACAGTCAGAGCCGTTTTTACCGATAATTTTGCGTGAGATTTCAAGAATACCGTCGTTTTGATTTTCCCAAACCGGCTTACATTCCATTAAATTATCACGGATTTGCTTGGTAAAATCAATCGTATCACGATAATAGTCGCAGAACTTCTTGTTTTGCATCAAAGCTACTGCCTCTTTATAATCCGAGTCATCAGTTCCGGCATCGGCAGCGGTTTCAAAAGTGTAAGAGGTTTTTTGCAAAGTATCTTGCATAATTTTTACGAAAGAATCCAATTCCTCTTGCGGAAAATAACATATTTGCGAAACAGAATAACCTAAGTCCGTATCGGTAATAAACTCGAACTCACATTCATTTTTCTTAGTCATACCATAAATACGGTATGTTGCTTTAATTTCCGATCCGTCCAGTATTTCACTCTTTTCTTCTTCAAAAGGGATACATTTTGTCAGCCTTCTGAGAAATTTATTTGACATTGTAAGCGGCTGCAAAAGTTTTGTTTTATCAACAAGTTGAGCCTGTGCGGTTAACGGTAAGAAAATTGCGAGTAAAAAAAGTATCTTTTTCATTTTAATCAACCTCTTTAATGCGTTCAATATCGGCCCCTATGGCCTTAAATTTTTCTTCTAATGTTTCGTAACCGCGATCCAAATGATACACGCGATTAACAATTGTTTCGCCTTCCGCAACCAATCCTGCCAGAATAAGCGAAAAAGATGCCCGTAAATCCGTTGACATAACAGGAGCACCGGAAAGTTTTTCAACACCGCGGACAATCGCCGAGGCATGACCATGGACATTTATGTTTGCGCCCATACGCATAAGTTCCGGAACGTGCATAAAACGATTCTCCCAAATATTTTCGGTTATCATGGCAGCACCTTCGGAAACACACATCAATGCCATAAATTGCGCTTGCAAATCTGTCGGAAAGCCGGGATAGTAATCAGTATATATGTCTTCACCGTGGAGTACGGTGTTTTGTGCATCAACAATAATACTGTTTGGCGTGATTTCTATTTTAACGCCCATTTTTTGCAGTATATCCAGCGGTGTTTTTAAATATTCCGGATTTGCATTAATAAGTTCGACACGTCCTTTTGTGATGGCTGCGGCTACGGCATAAGAACCGGCTTCGATTCGGTCATTGATAATCTGATGGGTAACACCGTGTAATTTTTCGACACCGTAGATTGTCAAAGTTGATGTATTTTCGCCTTCAATGTGTGCACCCATTTTATTAAGCATATTGATCAAGTCGGCAATTTCAGGCTCTTTTGCGGCATTTTCAATAACTGTGGTGCCCTCGGCCAGAGTTGCCGCCATTAAAATATTACAGGTAGCACCGACGGAAGCTGAATGAAAGGCAATATGAGCACCTTTTAGACGGTCTTCAATGTCCGCAACAACATAACCGTTTTTAATTTCGATATGTGCGCCCATTTGCTCTAAAGATGTTAAATGAATATCCATCGGTCGCGCACCGATGGCGCATCCGCCCGGTAAAGAAAGCTCTACATGACGATATTTAGCTAAAAGCGGACCTAAAACATAGTAAGAAGCACGCATTTTACGCACATAATCATAAGGTGCAACCAAACTTGTCGGTTGCGGCGTATGATAAGTGATTGTTTGCGTATTATGACCGTTTAAGAGTTCTTCTTTTACCGATATTTCCGTGCCGATTTGCAACAAAAGATTGTTGAGTGATTTTATATCGGATAAAAACGGGATATTTTTGATCGTAACCGGTTCATCGGTTAAAAGCGAAGCGCAAATAATCGGCAAAGCGGTGTTTTTGGCGCCGCTGATAAAAACTTTGCCGAACAAAGATTTTCCGCCGATAATTTTAATCTTGTCCACGTTTTTGCTCCTTTTGTTGTTTTAGTTTTGCAAGTTCTTCCTGTTGTTTTTTTCGTTTAAGCAGATTCTTTCTCAGGGCCTCAGCCTCTTTTTCAAACCGGATATCCTTAGCGGATTTTTTTTCAGTCATACCTGCGCACCCCCTTACAAAAATAAAATCTACATAAAATTATACTCATATCTTTATAATAAGGCAAGAATATAAAGGTTTTATTAAACTGAAATAAAAAAAAGTAAAAAATTTTAAAAAAAGTTCTTGCATTTTATTTTTTATGTGTTATTAAATAATTCGTTCGCAGATGATGCGGGTATAGCTCAGGGGTAGAGCGCAACCTTGCCAAGGTTGATGTCGTGGGTCCGAATCCCATTGCCCGCTCCAAT
>CAMVHF010000001.1 GCA_947167235.1 uncultured Alphaproteobacteria bacterium | reverse complement strand
CTATACCTAATTTTACCTTTTTCGACATCATGATAACCTCCTTGCAAGAATTCTTTATGCTATTTTACTACATTCCACCTCTGAAATAAACATTTTTTTAAAAACCTAGGCAATATTTAAATATTTTGTAACAAATCCGTCTTCTCCATACTCTTGTATCAGCTGTTGAACAAGCAAAACGTTCTTTCGGCCCGAATTAACCATTCTTAAGTATTTACCCAATCCGCCGAGGTTTACATCCAAAATAACCGATTCGCCCGTCACCGGTCGCGACAACAATATGGCATAAGGGAAATCACGGTAGCTTTTACCGAAAATAAAGTCCATTTCGGCTTGTGTCAGATTCCAGTTAGCATAGTCTTCCGGTTGTGCTTGCGGGTTGCGGAAGAATATCACCGTTTGACATTGACCGCGAATAACCTCTCCGACATCCAATTTATCTATAATATTCGGTTGTTGGAATGCACAAAGGTATGCCTGACGCTTTTTACGTCCTTCTTGTAAACCGATAATAAAGTAATCTCTAAACATAGGGTGTTTCAACATTGGCGCCGTTTCATCGATCATAATCAGTGACGGCGCTCCGGTTTCACCCGTTTCCGATTGTATACGGTGCATAATATAACTGATTACCGCCGGTGCCAGATTTTCATCTTCAAAAATATGGGTAAAGTCAAATGCCATAAAGCGTCGGCTTTTCAAATCCAAGCTATCATCCTGCCCGTTGAAAATAGCGCCATATTGGTCCGGATTAACCCAACGATACAATTCGCGCCGCATATTACCGGTCGGAGAAAAACAGCTTTTATACAAGTTTTTCAGCAAGCGTTCCTCCGGTCGCAAATAGTCAAATGCCGTTGTTACGGCACGCGATACTTCACGATCGGCCAATGCGTCATCAACCATTGTAATCGACTTCAACCAACGACGCAAAAATGCTCTGTTTTCACTGGTATTTGTACAGTCAAACGGGTTAAGTGACACATTTTTCTCATCGCCGTCAAAACCGACGTATGCACCTTTAACGGCGCGTGTAAAGATTTGCGCACCTAAGTGGCGGTCAAAGAAGAATACGCGCAAATCGCCGTGTCGCATCGCCTGACCGGCTAAAAATGTCAGCAATGTTGTTTTACCTTGACCGGTCGGGCCGATAATACAACAGTGAGCCACCGCAGATTCTTCGGCACTCACATGGAATTGAAAACGATACGCCGAACCGGACATGGTACGGAACACCGAAATTGCGCCCTTACCCCAGTCGCTTTTTCCAAAGCCCTCCGGCGGCTTATCCATCGTAATACCCATAGCAATTACTCTTGACAGATAACGATACGTTCTCGGATATGTATCGTATGTCGGGAACTGCGTAAAGAAAACAGCTTGAGCAACCCAACCCTCGCGTACCGGTGTTATACCGAACGAACGACAAATTCTTTGAACTTCAGATTCCCCGAAATCTATTTCTTCTTTGCTTTCGCCTTTTATAATTATCGACATAGCATATTCACACAGTGATTGATAATCGTTATCACTATCATCGATACTGGCCAATGCCTCACTGTATTGATCAATAACACCAGCGGAAAAACTGGTTGTCATCGCCATTCGTTGTTGTTGCATCAACAGAGCTCTTGCCGCCGAACGGAACAGCGGACGGATATTGTGTACAATAACCAACTCGCAATCAATCGCATTCAGAGAATAAATCATACTCTCATCCATCGAATCACCGCTGACACGAATTCCCATAATTGCCTCGTAGGTATTTTTATCGCCCGAGAAGAAGTGGATTAAACCCTCTTCTTTCGTAAAATGAATATGATCGGCGGTTAACATTTCGCACAGCTGCGTACCTTCGGTATTGCGTACTTTCGGACGAGGTCTGCTTACCGGTGAACATAGTTGCGCAAACAAATAGAACGGGCTATCCTCAACCGGACTTGTTTCGGTTTCATACATCGGACTTACCGAATATTCACCTAATGTTGACAGCAAACTTTGCGAAGCATAGTTTAAATCTTTTAAGGCATCTTTTCGATCAATTACCGATAATATGATATAGTGTTTATTTGTATAAACGCGGCTCATATTGGCAAACCAAATTTGCGAAATCGTATCCAAAAGCGGGATACCGAAATCTCTTTTTTCATCTTCCAAAGAAGCCCTTTCACGCGTGGTAATCACTCGGCAAATAATTTGCATATTTGCCATATCATCAATCCATGCTTTGCGCGCTTCCATCATAGAATAAACTTTTTCATTTGTCGCCGCCGACAAATCTACACCTTCAAGGCGGAAAACACGCGCATACGAATTGTTGCGGCACTGAATTGTCACACCGTCCGACATCAGCTTTTGAAAAGGCAGAAAGTCTGATACGCGCGATTCACGCGGTTGAGGCAATACCCAATTGCCGAATTTTGTAGACAACAATACAGCAAACGATGCCGCCGAAGCTATACCTATAACAGCAACGGCGACTTGAATATTATTCAATCCCTGTACAAATATACTGAAAAAATCATATTCATTCATGGCGCAAACTTATTCCCCACCTCTTGATAAAGATTTGTTGTTTTTATATATGTTTGCCCGTATGCCTGCATCATGGTAGACAGATGCGGTTCTTTAAGACCGGCGGCGCACAGGGCAGCATGTGAAGCTATAATCAAAACGATAAAAAACAGTGGGTTCATATTCCCGACACCGATACCCATAAACATCATCGGGAATTGAATGCCTAAATTAATAACGGCTGGAATCATCGGAGCCCACAGAATCTTTGGGGGTTGAGCGACGGCCTTTAATATTTCTTCTCTCATAATCTACCCCTTCTCAATTCAGGAACCAATGCCGCGGCCACATCCTTATCTCTGACATTTTGACGATGTAACTGCACCAGTTTTTCATAAGTTTCCGTTGATACGGTGACTTTTAATTGTTTAGGTGAAGCTACTAATTTTTCGACATCTGCAATCTGAGCCTTAAATGCTTCTTCTTCCTTATCTTGTTTATCGGCTCTGATCAATGTTTCAATATCGGCAACATCAACGTTTTTTCCGCTTGCTTTGCGCTGTTCGACCAGCTTATCGATTTCTTTGAATTTTTTGATTTTTATCATCCCGTTGGACTGAAGACGGTACAAGTTTGTATTTTGGTCTCCGGCAATTGTTTCGGCTTCGCCGACTTCCGCATCATCAATATACGCAAACGATATTGACGTTGAATACACAAGAACCGCTAAAATACAAAACAATAATTTCATTCTACCATATACCTTCTTAATCATTAATCACGTTATTTATCAGCTACCGCCTCTGTTTGTCTGATTTTGCATCGGATCTTGCGAGCCGTTACTGGCATTGCCGCCTCCGGATGCGCCGTCAAAGCTTAAGCTTGGCGGCTGGGCTCCGCCCGAGCCTATTTCATTAATAAGCATAGCCATAAACGTTAAAATAAAACAGCTCATCATAATATATGCCAGATTTTTCCATGATATCTTATTAAAGATTGCCATAAATGAAAAAACGATTAAACCGAAAGCAGCAATAATATAACCGACTTTACGCAAACCTCCGCCTAAGTCTTGTGCGCGAGCGGCAAGCTTATCGAAAATTGCGCCTTCTTCACCGGCATACGCTCCCGTTGAAACAAGCATAAACGCGACGAGCAAAAAGCTGAATTTTAACCAATTTATCGTTTTCATTTTGCCCTCCGTTAGTCTTTTCCGCTTAAACTGATGGAATCTTCTCCCGTTGCCAGACCGCCTGTCTGTTCGGCGTAAGCTATAATAAACACACCTAAAAGAATGGCTACTAACCATTTCCAGTTAAAGTTACCGAACATACCGGCAATACAAACACAAGCCACACCGATAGTTGCCGCCGGATAAATAACTTTTCTCAAACCTTGAAAAATCGTTGATCCGGCTGTAGTCAATTTACCGAATACTGCGGCTTCAGCTCCTGTTGTATACAAAAATAAAGAGCAAACCA
Organism: uncultured Alphaproteobacteria bacterium; assembly: GCA_947167235.1. GTDB lineage: Bacteria > Pseudomonadota > Alphaproteobacteria > RF32 > CAG-239 > RUG410. The sequence goes on along the minus strand of CAMVHF010000001.1, from coordinate 77,291 downwards.
ACAAAATCGTAAATTTGTTCTCGTATAAAAAATTCTTTATTTTTCTAAACAACATAATACACCTCCGCTTGGCGTAATATATCGGACAGGAGGCGAACTCCTGCCCGATATATTCTTATTATTAGAAGCTTGAGCCAGCGTGACCTTGACCTTGACCCAATGTATCGCCCAAAGACTTATCTTCAGAACGGTCAAATACTGCATCGCTGTTTGCTGCGTATGTAATAATAGAACTTGCAGCAGCAACTACGGCCAAACCGAATGCCAAAGCAGCGAACCACGCCCATTTTACTTTACCGAAGATGGCTTGGAATGCCAAAGCAATCAAACCGAAACCACCGATAATAAAGATAATCATTTTGGCGTTTTTGAATAAGTTAACCAATTTACCACCGGCTGTACCGAATACGGAAGCAGCAGATGCATCGCCCATCATAACAACTGAAAATAATACAGTCATAAGTGTCAGGCTTAAAATATTACTTTTTAAGAATTTCATTTTTCTTCTCCTTCTAAATTCCTTTTACACTTTTATAATAGCTCATTTTTTGAAAAATTACCAGATATTTTATATTGTTATAACATATTGTTTTAACTAAATAAAATCGTCTGTAACAAAAAATTCACATTTTCCACATTCGCTTTTATACAGATTTACCTTTATCATTAAAAAGTAAATAAATTAATAATATTCTGTTTTTTTATCCCCTTTATCGGTCGTTCCACATTTAAATATGTAATATATTACAGTATTTCTTTTTTTGACGGCATATACTTTAAGCTTTGCTGATTCGACTAAAACTTTGTTGTGAGCATTAACTCTATTTTAACATAATATGATGTATCTTCAGACAAAAGACTAGATATACGGCGTATTGTGCGTCGGCATATCTTATTGATTTAACAGGATTAACGATGCCAAAATTTGGTTTGAAATGTTTTTTAGGTAGTTTTTTGCTTTCTTTAGCAGCTGTTTTTGTGGCCACTAAAGCATATTTAGTTATGTCTTTAAGAGATAAAGCTGCCGAAGACATCATCAACACCGACGTCAGCGCAAAAAATATTGAGCTGTTTGCTTCCAATGAAGATAATGATCCGTTGTATGATAAATTTAACAGCTTGAAAAATCGTCAGTATGAAAGCAGTGCCGACAGCGAAATAGCAGACAAAGCATTGGATCTGGATGAAATAATGTCTGACGATGCACTGTATGCACCGGATGATGAAACAAACTCAGAAGAAGAGTCTTTTATTGTCGCAGCTTCCGATTCGGAAAACGAAGATATTGTTTCGACTGATAATGACGAAGACACACTTATTATTGCCGAAAACGATATTACCGGTTCAGAAACGGACGATACGCCTATTGCCGAAGATGACAGCACCGCCGCCGAATTACAAGTAGTCGATGCTTCTTTGGCTCCGGTATTTAAAATTCCTCTTGCTCATAACTATAACACCGGTTCTGCCGATATTTCCGTTTCAAATGAAGCCGATAACAGTCAGGTTGCATTAGCTTCACACAATGTAGCCGTTGGCAATCTCGGCACACAAAACAGAGCTGCCGTTACGGATACGGCCGTAAGTATCGGTAACTCACAAACTGTTGCCATTACCGACGCCGATGATCCTTGGGACGTTGCCGAAACGGCAAATAAGCATGTCGGCAAGAATTCTTTAGATAATTATGCGGCAAAACATAAGGAAGATGTCGCTGCTTTGGATAAATCAAGCAACAGTCCTGCCGGTTCGGATAATGAAACAAAAGTTGCATATAAAATGCAGAAAAATTTGCTGATTCCGATTCCGGATGAAATTATGAACGATAAAAATCTGACTCCGCAATTTTCGACATCTGCCGAAAATAAAAAGTTAGAAGATGAATTGCGGGCTAATAAGACTTTACCTGCTTTGCATAATGAATCGACGGATAATGCATCTGATGCAAATGCAGATAATCCGTCAAATACATACGGTCAATCAGTCTCTGTTGATGCCGGTATTCCGGATTTGACCAAACCGGACGATGAAACTGCAGAAAACCAATCATCCAAGAGTTTATCCGAAAGTATCGCGGCATGGTTCTCGAGTTCTAAACCAAAGAGTTCGGATGACAGTATAAGAGCTTCGGATAAGCCGTCCTCGGCATCCAGAAGTAACGGAGATCAGAGCAATTCCATCTTTAATAAATTGCTCGGTGCCAGAAAAAGCAACGTTACCCCGACAGAATTAAAACTCTCATTTCAGCCAAATCGTGCAGAAATTTCCGGGCAAACTCTGGAATGGATTCACGCTTTTGCCGATAATGCCGTAAAATATGAAAATGTGGTTGTCGAAATCAGAATCGATAAATCAGCACCTTTTGAGTTGCAACAAAAAAGGCTGCGCTTGCTATACAGGATTTTGGCCAACAACGGTGTGGATTTTAATAAGATTAACATAATTTTTACGGATCGTGAGCCAAACTCTTTTATTATTAGGAATGTACGGTACGCAACCGAAGAAGAAAAAGCTAAGAATGTTAAAACTTATAACCCTTGGTATTAACTTTGATGTTGCTATTTCAATTTCAACATGTATTATAGGAAAATACGATGAGATATAGATTTGAAAATAATATGACAATAAATAAACTGGTTTTCGCCGGCTTGCTGTGCATTGTTTTCAGCACAACCGGTTGCGTTAGTAACAAAAGTTATTTACAAGAAGAATGTGAAGACGGTATTTGCACTCGCGATGAGGAATATACTGCCGTTTGCTATGAAAACGAGGCCGGTTACAGCGAATGTAATGATGAAACACCTGTAAATTACACACAAACTGCAGCTCAATTCCGCAAATACGGCGAACGTTCGCCGCGTGATCATCGTATTACTCAGGCTGCTGTCGGCAACAATATTTCGGCAACCGTTATTCCGTCAATAGAAAATGAAGTTTTGGATTACGAAACCGAATTGGGATATGATCCGAATCACCCTTCGATGTCTGTTCAGCAAATGGTATATTCCGAGACTGAAACAACCAACACATCAAGCGAAACTTCTGCAGAAGAAGATCAGGACAAAGATTGGTTGGCTGAAGAAGGTCAAAGCTTAAAACAATTATTAACTCAGTGGAGTGAAGAAGCAGGTTGGCGCCTGATTTGGAAGACCAATCGTAACTACACATTGAATGCCGGCGCAATGTTCCGCGGCAATTTTGCCGATGTTTCATCTGCTTTGGTACGCGCTTTTGCTCGCGCCAGACCGGCTCCGATAGCAACATTCTATAAAGGCAACCGAGTTCTGGTTATTGAAACAATGGAGGACGAAAATGCGTTTGACTAATTTTATTAAACTGTCTGTTATTGCCATCTTAGGAGTAACCGTTGCGTGTTCCGTATCTCCGGAAATGGATAAGGATATGGCTCAGCGTGCCGAAGATGTTTTGGATTTAAAACAAAAAGCGGCCGTTCCGGGAGATCCTATTCCGGATGACGTGGTTCGCGTCAAAAACGATATTTGGCTCGGTGATACATCCACTGTTGAATTTGAGGGTGAAGCCGTTCCTTCATATTTGGAGACAAAAGACGGTATTACTTTAATCAGTAACCGACCGATTACTTTATATGAAATCGGCAGCATGATTAATAAAATCACCTCTTTATCCGTCCGTTATGCTCCTGAATTGGAAGAGACAGCCATTTCGAATGCTGATCACAACCAGCCTTCCATGAAAGATTTAGGTGCACAATGGACCGATTCAACTCGTATGATTGTTAACTACAAAGGTCCGCTCAGCGGCTTATTGGATGAAGTTGCGAATCGTTTCGGTATTTGGTGGAAATATGAGAAAAATCAACTTTATTTCTATAAATACATTACCAAAACCTTTATTATTTACTCTTTGCCGACCAATCCGTCTTTGAGCGTAACCGTCGGCGGCTCGGGCGGTTCGTCCAGCATTTCGCAAAGCAGCTCGGTTGACGGAATGGATATGTGGTCAAATATTCAAAGCTCAATCAGCTCTATGATTACACAAGATTCAAATTTGGTAATCGATAAAGGTAACGGTACGATTACTTTAACGGCTACGCCGACCGATATTAAACGTGTTGCCAAGTTCGTTAACGAACAAAACAACCGTATTTCGAAACAAATCGCCATCAGCGTTAAAGTTATTCAGGTTAATATTACCAACAAAGACCAGTACGGTTTGGATTTGAATGCTACTTTCGGTGGCAGAGGTTCAATTAAAGATATTACGGCAGGCACCAATGCCAGTGTTGATAATGCTATCAGCAGCCTGACTATGGGTATCAGTTCTAAACGTTGGAGTGTTGATGCCGCTATGGAGGCTTTGTCTCGTGAAGGTCAGACCAACCTTATAACCAGCGGTACCGTTACGACAATGAATAACAAACCAGCACCGATTCAAGTGGTTAAGACACAAAACTATATCGCGGATATTACCAAAACCAACAGTGGTGACAGTGATACCTATGATATTTCCGTCACAACCGAAGAAATCGAAACCGGCTTTACGATGAGTGTCTTGCCGCGTGTATTGGATCACGGTCGAATCTTAATGTTCTTCAACTTAACATTGTCCGACTTGTTATCTCTTGACGCCGTTGATATTAACTCCGGCGGCGGTAAGGATGAAGAAGGCGACGAAAAAGAAGGTAACAGCCAATATATTCAAAATCCGGTTATCGAAACCCGCGGCTTCACGCAAGAAGTTGCTATGAAATCGGGTGAAACTTTAATTTTGGCCGGTTATGAACGTGTTGAAGATTCTACCGATAAAAAAGGTGTAGGCAGTGCTGACAATATATTGCTCGGCGGTTCACAATCTGCCAGCCGCGACAGAACAATTCTTGTCATTATGTTAACTCCGGTTGTTTTGGAATCTCCATTATCACCGGAATCGAGAATGAACGACTAATTTAAGGAGAACGCAAGTGGCTGAGGAAAAATCCGAAGAAAAAGCTTGGAAGTCGTCTTTTACCGAAAACGGCGTATCTTATGCTGCCAGTATTTTCTGGCAACCGTTGATGAACAGCGATAATCCTTTACCGGAAGTAAAAGATGCGGCTGAAAACATCTTGGAAGGTGCTGACTTATACGCTGTCCGTAAAGGTAAATCATCGCAATTCGGCTTGGCCGCTTCGTCTCAAGGTTTTACGCGCGGCATTCCTTCTGCTGCGGTGGCTTTAGTGTCAAGCTTGGGTGCCGTCACTTCTTTCTTAGGCGTTTTCAAAGTTGATAACGGTTGGTGGTATATTTGCTTCAGAAACGATGTTATCCTGTCAGACGGTGATACTTTATTCGTTGATGAAAAAGATGCTAAAGATCAATTTATTTCAATGTTGGCCGTTCCGGATTGGGATGCGCTGTTTGCGCCGGCAGAATGGGGAATTGACGACACACGTCAAGATGAACTGGCGCCGTTATTGGAAAAAGGTCTGCAATCCAAGCTTGATAAGATTAATGCCAACAACGATAATGTTATGCTTATCGTTATTGTCGTCGGCTTTGTTATTTTGGCTTGGTTCGGTTATTCAACAATTCAAAGTATGTTTTTCACGGCTCCGGAGGCGCCGGTTATTGCACCGGTTGAACAAATCGAAGCACCGGTTTATGTTCCGCCTGAACCTAAACCGTGGGAAAAGCTTGAGAATCCGGTTGATGTTATGCGTAATTGTTACATGACAACGCAAAAAGTCGTACAGGTTGTTGTACCGGGATGGAAAATTGAGGGTATCACCTGCGAACCGACAACCGGTGTTGTAACATCTTGGAAACGTGAATTCGGTCGTTTAACATGGATGGAACAGGCTTTGAACGTATCCGGTGTTGAATTTTCGTCTCGTGTACTTGATAAATCCGGCAACACGGTTATGGTTACCGTTCCGATTGGCGAAGTCAGTACCTTAAACTCTCCGCCGGAATATAACGAAGAAGATTTAACCAATATTATCAACGATTTGAACCAAACATTGGGAATTAATATTCAGACCGCACCAAAAAGCTGGGTATCTCCGCGCGGTAACACTTATAATATTATGGAATATTCCATTCAATCGCAAAACAGTCCGTTGATTTGGATCGAATTATTAATGAGATTTTCAGGATTATCCGTTAAAACTATAACGTATGATCATAATTCTGGAAGCTGGACATACAAAGGAGAAATTTATGAGTTATAATCTGAAAAATAAAATAATAGTTATGATTGCTCTGTCTTTTACGGTACTCTTAACTATGAATAATATCAGCTATGCAGAAGAAGCTGATGTGCCCGCAGACGCCGCTGTTGCCGGTGATGCGCTGGTAGAGATGGGTTTTGATGAAAATACCGGCGGCGAAGAAAACGCCAATGTTGATATGGCTTCAACAGAAAACGCCGCTGAAGCTCAAGCAGATGAATCCTTTGAACCGGTTTTGGAAAACACCGGCGTTCCGGAAGAAGCCGAAAATCAAAATAATGACTTTTTAGGCGGTGATACCAATGAAGAAGCACCGGCAACGGCAGATCAACTTTTTGTTGATGAAGGTGACGGTAATACACCGGCCGACAGTTCACCGGAACAAGATACAGCCGAGACATCAGGCGGTGAAGACGGTTTATTTGATGCACCGTTGGAAGAACCTAAAGATACAGGTATGGGTGATATCGAAGCTCCGAAATCTCCTTTTGAAAGTTTCGGTAATGCCATCTTATCTAAAGTAGATAATGATTTGTTCAATCAAATGTCCAGTATTGAAAAACAAAATACTTTATTAAATCTCGAATTAAAACGTGAGGAATTAAAAAATAAAGTAGAAGCATTACGCAATTCCAGAACCCGTGCGAAAGAAGAAGAAGAAAATCGTCGCCGTGCCGAACGTGAAAAGCTCAAAGATCAGGAAGCAGAGCGTCAAGCTCAGATTTTGGCCGAACAGGCAAAGCTCAAAGAGAAAGAAATTGAGCTCGAAAAAGTCAGACAGGCTAAAGTCTTAAATGAATATATGAATGAAATGCTCAAAATGAACCAAGAGTGGGTCATTAAAAATACCGAATTGCAAAATCAGATTCAAGAATTGAAAAAGGACAGAGCTGATTTAATCAAGAATTTTGAAGAAAGCATTTCACAAATTCAGCATGATTCGATTGCGTTACAGAAATCTGCCGAGATGGCTCTTGCCAACCATAACAGAACCGTAACGTCCCTTAATTCGCAAATTTCTGGCCTTAAAAAATCAATTGCCGACAGCGAAGATCGTATCAAGAAAATGCAGGAAAATAACAATAGCAACAATCCGTTTGCCGCTGCTGCCGCTATGAATAGTGTAGCAAACGATGATATGGATGATGGTGCTATTGATATGTCGGAAGAATATGCTATTATGGATATTACCGGTCATGGTGATAACATTATTGCCAAAATCGTCAACAAAGAGGGTACAACCTTTACCGTTCATAAAGGTTCTATGCTGAAAGGCGGCGAGATTGTATCAACAATTACCGATCACTATGTCGGTTTTGAGAAAAACGGTGTTAAGAGTTTCATTTATACCGGCGGAACCGTCCTTGAATTCGAGCCGACAGTGGCATTCAATGATTCTAATAAGATACCGGAAGAAACTCAAAAAGAAAGCATTAAACAAAGCGGTAAAAATGTTTTGGGTAATGCAACAACCAATGATATAAAACCTAAGGCTGCTCCGGCAACAAACAACGGTGGTAATGCAAGCAGATCATCGTCACGCCGCAGAGCCGGCAGTGCCGCATCATTCGGCGCAGGAATGTTTGTTCAATAAGTACTGAAAATGGCTGAGGAAGAGAAGAAAGAAGAAGCTACAACAACGACACCGGCAGAAGGGGCGCCTGCAACCGCAACTTCAGCTGCCCCTGTCGTTGCCGAAAAAAAAGAAACAGAAAAAAAAGAAGCTAATATCTTTCAGACTCTTTTTGCTAACGACAATAAACTCTTAACTCTTGAAGACGGGGAAGTTGTTGTCGACAGCGAAACACGTCGTATGTTGGCTTTATTTTCCGACGGTACTTATCTAATCGATGAAAGTCACCGCTTTGACGGTAAAGTATTGAACTTTACGGCTATTGCCAAACGCCGTAAGATGCTGATGAACCCGCCGAAATATGTATCGGCACAGGAAATTGCCGCTATTTATTCTTATGCCGAGCGTGGTACAGGTAAGGTTGATATTTCTGTTGAAGAAGCCGCCGATTACCAAATGCAAATCGACTTCTTGAGCGTGATAACGCGTGCCGCAACCAAAAAAGTGTCCGATGTGCACGTTATTGTGGCCGATTCATCTGTCGTTATGTTTCGTATCAACGGTATGATGGAACGTGAGCTTGAATACGGTAAAGAATGGGGCGAGGCTTTTGTGCGTGCCGCTTTTGCCTCGGCCGATATTTCAGATGCCAACTATTCGCAAAACGAGTTTCAAGGTGCGCAAAAGCTGGGTGATAAACCACTCCGCGGTACTAACGGAAAATTAAAGCTGCCACACAACGTATTGGCTATTCGTTTACAATTTAATCCGGTTGCGTTCGGTTCTCAATATTTGGTTATGCGTCTTTTGTACGCCGATGATAATCCGAACGGTAACGGTGACTTAAAAGGTTTGGGACTTGGTGAACGCGAATTAAACTTATTCTATCGTCTGCGTGCCACCGCTGTCGGCTTAAATATTGTTGCCGGCCCGACGGGTTCCGGCAAATCGACGACATTGCAACGTAATATGATTCGTTTAATTCAAGAGCGCCACGGTGAAATTAATGTTATTACCGTGGAAGACCCGCCGGAGTATCCGATTCCTGGTGCCCGACAAATGCCGGTGACCAACGCCAACTCCGAAGAAGAAAAAGATGAAGAATTCAACAAAGCCTTGTCTGCCGCTCTACGTTCCGACCCTGACGTTATGATGGTCGGTGAAATTCGTTCACTTTCGGCAGCGAGCCTTGTGTTCAAAGGCGCGCTTTCCGGACACAGTGTGTGGTCAACATTGCACGCCAACTCGGCGCCGGCAATCATTACCCGTTTGCGCGATATGGGTGTTCAGCCTTACATGTTAAGCGATCCGGAAATTATGAAAGGCTTAATTTCGCAACGTTTGTTCCGTAAGATTTGTCCGCATTGCCGAATATCCATTAAAGAGCGCATGAATGATCCGTCTTTTGAACGAGTCAAAATCGCGTTAGGCGATATCGGCATTGAAAATACCTATCTGCGCGGTCCGGGATGTAAATACTGCCATCAAAAAGGCGTAATCGGTCGTATGTCAGTGCCGGAAATCATTATTCCGGACGGACACTTTTTAACATTGATGGTGGAGGGTCATACCAAAGAAGCCATTGATTACTGGGTTAGTGAACTCGACGGCCGTCCGTTGCGTGAAGCCGCTATTGAGCGTATGTTAAGAGGATTCATCGATTTAGATGAGGTAGAACGTTGGTGCGGTCTGTTGGATCAACGTCCGATTTACTAGGAGAATACTGATGCCTGAAGCTAAAAAACAAAGTGCTTTTAATAAAGCGATGCAAAATACAAATGATTGGGTGCTGACGTATGCCAAAATCATGTGTAATCTTTCCAATAAAAATCGCTTAAAAATTTATCGTAAGCTGGCGGCATTGTTGCGTAACCGCTTCTCATTGATGAACGCCCTCGACATGATTTACAGCGGCTTAACCGAAGAAGGCGCTAAGCCTAATGATCCTATGGGGATCGCCGTCAGTGCATGGGGACGAGCTTTGCAAGAAGGTCATCCGTTCTCCGATGCCTTAAAGGGTTGGGCACCTAACCGTGAGCGCTTGATGCTTTCCGTCGGTGACGTTTCTGACTTGGAAAGCGCTTTATTAAACCTTATTAAAGTGACCGAAGGTTCAACCCGTATGATCCGCCCGATTGTATCTGCCGTTGCCTACCCGTCATTCTTGATGATGATGTCCGTTGTGATTTTGTACGCCATCGGTGTATACATGGTACCGCCAATGCTCAGTGCCGCACCGAATACGCGTTGGACCGGCACGGCTAAAAATTTGATTGATATGTCTGAGTGGATTCAAAATAACTGGCAGCTTGCATTCTCAATACTGCCGGCCATCGGTTTAACTATATACCTTACCATCAGTATCTGGACAGGTAAAGCACGCGTCGTATTCGACAGATACCCGCCGTGGTCATTATATAAAATCTTTACCGGCATTACATGGTTATTGGCCTTATCCGCCTTGGTTAAAGGCGGTGTGCCGGTGTCCGTAGCCCTGACATCGCTTCGTAAAGATTCCAGTAAATACCTTAAAGAACGTATCGACGGTGCACTGTTCCATATTAAAAACGGTGAAAACTTAGGTCAGGCTCTCGGTAAAAGCGGTCTGGAATTTCCGGATAAACAAATTATCGCAGACTTAAAAATTTATTCCGAATTGGATAACTTCGAAGAGGCGTTGGATAAGCTTGCTAACGAATGGTTGGAAGAATCGGTATATATGATTGAACAAAGAGCTGAAATTATGAACATGGTGGCCATGTTATCCGTTTCGGGTATTATCGCATGGGCCGTATTTGCTACCTTTGATATGCAAGATCAAATTACCAGCTCAATGGGTAAATAAGGGTTCGACAACATGAACGCGCACATTAAATTATATAATAACACCGGCGGCATAGCGATATGTTTTGCTCTAGTAATTGCCATTTTCTTATCGTGCTATTTCTTATTCCATAATCCGTATACGGAATTGCACACGCAAATTATGGCAACTTCCGATATGGTGCGCAGTTATTATCGTGACCAACCGGGGTTTTGGAAATTATCAACCGATTTTGCCAAAGCCAATGACTTAGTTAAAATCGATTTAAACAAATATAAAGATTATGAATTAGCCATTGGCAGCGGTGAGGACGGCGATATAGTTATGCCGGGGGAAATGAGTTTCAACATTATCTTAAAAAATCTTAATAAATCCGCCTGTATCGGTTTAAGCGAAATGCCGGTCAGCCAAGACGAGCAGCTCGGCTTGCAAACGATATCCGTCAACGGTACGGTATTTGCATGGGGCGAAGAATATTCTCTGCCTATCAAAAAATATAAAACGCGCGATATCTGCCAACCTGCCGATAATACCGTTATTTGGACTTTTCAATAATCTTATTGATATAAAAAAACTCCCGCCGATTATCAGCGGGAGTTTTTTGTTTTGAAAATATTTATTGCTTGCTTAAACGCGAATTCTCTCCGATTTCAAATAACGGACGATTTTGCATCATACGCGTCATCTGCATTTCAATCGTGGTTGCCAAATTCAGTTTTCCGGTTTTAATAATATTACGGGTTTGGTCACCGATTGTCGTATTCGGGTTGGCAAACAAATATTGTACGACCGGACGTTTTTGACCGATACCGACCAATGTTTGATGGATAACACCTAAAATACCGCGGGATAATAAGTCAAAACCGAGTTCCTCACTCATTTCACCGGCCGTTGCGTGTTTTACCATAGCATCCAAAGCATCGGTCACGTTGTTGGCGTGGATTGTTGATAAAACCAAGTGCCCTGATGTTGCGGCACGCAAAACTTCACTGGCTGCATCCGGTGTTCTGATCTCGCCTACCAGAATAAAGCGCGGGCGTGAACGCAAAGCCGAACGCAACGATGCACCCCAGTTATCATCAATCGGCTGCGTTTGTTTGCATAAACCCATTGAACCGTTCATTGACTTATATTCGCCGTCGAGCGGCATTTCGAACGGATCTTCAATCGTGTATGCAAAACCGCCGTTACGAATCAGATATTCTTTTAACAGACTGGAAATTGTGGTTGTTTTACCGGAACCGGTCGCACCGCCAAGCAAAATCAACCCCGAAGCATTTCCCAAACCGGCCAGATAATTAATAAGTGCCGGCGGATAACCCAAGCTCATCAAATCTGGAACTTTTTTCGGCATTTTACGCATACAATACATCGGTCCGTACATGGAATTGGTACGTTCCACACGGAAAAAATATCCTTCGTAAATCATAGTATAGCTCGATTTACCGCGGTATGACTTTTCCAATAAATCATAAAAATCCGTAAAGTCCTCAGGTTCAAGAATCTGTAAACCGTTTTCCGTTCGCGGATCAGGCACAAACACCTTTTTATCCGGCATAATAAAAATATCGGAATGGAATACATCATTAATTCTGGCCATATTTATCTCCTATTTTTGTTCTTTTGAAGTGATTATAACAGATTTTTCTCAAATGTCTATTTAAGATTTTCAGGATTTAGCCCCTCGAGTTCCGGCAAAACGAATTTACCGTCTTTACGCACCAAAACATCATCAAGCCAGATTTCGCCGCCGCCATGTTCCGGCGTTTGAATTTTAACCAAATCCCAGTGAATTGAGGATACATTGCCGTTATTGGTTTCATCTTCATACGAATTGCCGATTGCCATATGGAACGAACCGCACGTTTTTTCATCAAACAAAATATCTAAAATCGGATGCGTTATGTACGGGTTTACACCAAATGCAAATTCTCCCATATAGCGGCTGCCGGCATCGGTATCCAACACTTTTTGAAATTCATCGTTATTTGCCAAGGACGTTCCTTTAACAATTTTACCGTCCTTAAATTCCAAGCGAATGTTTGAATAAAAAATGCCGCCATGTGTCGTATCGGTATTAAACTGCACATAACCGTTAATCGAATCCTTTACCGGTGCGGTATAAATTTCGCCGTCCGGAATATTCACTCTACCGTCACAAACGATGGATTTAAGACCTTTAATTGAAAATGTCAAATCGGTATCTTTGCCCTTAATATGAACTTTATCGGCTTTATCCATAAGTTTTTTCAATGGTAACATCGCTTTACCCATTTTCCGGTAATCAAGTAGACACGAATCAAAATAAAAGTCCTCGAATTGCTTTAATGACATTCTTGACAGTGCCGCCATCGTTAAATTCGGATACCGCATAACGCACCAGCGTGTTTTAGGTAATCGGGTTTGTATATGCACCTGCTTATGAAAAATTTTATTATACAAACTTCTGAACTTTTCATCAACATCGGCCAGTGCAAACAAATCATCATTACCTCTTAATCCGACATAACAATCAACATTTTCCATCAAATATTTATGAAATGCCGTATAGCTTTCCATCTGCTCTTTGTTTGCGCCGTTTATCAGACTTTTAATAAACTCGCTGTCATTAAAAAAATAAAACGGTGTTGCGCCGAGTTTAACGGTAACTTTTATCATTTCGTTTAATAATTCTTTGGTACTGGTACCGAAAGATTCCAAATATACCTTTTCGCCTTTTTTTACACGCAAGGAATTTTTTAATATATTTTCGGCCAGTTGTGTTAATCTTTTATCCGGTTGCATAACATTCTCCTTTGTTTTCTTTATAAAATATAGTCAAATAATTAAGAAATTGCATATATTACATATTCTTATTGTCACCGAATAAAAAATATTCTATATTCGGGACAGTTTAGATTTTGTTTGAGGTATAATGAAACTCGGGAAGCTCATATTATATGCTGTTACGGGCCTGTTGCTGACAATAGGTATATCTTCTTTTTTATGGTACGGTTATCCGAGCCCGAAGCTGTCTTTCTTTTTAAGCGGAAAAGGTGAAATTCGCTTCGATATTGATTATACGGATATAAGCGGCAACGAAAAAAATACCCAGCTTTATCCGGAACTGTCGGATACGCCGGTGCTTTACACGGTTGTTTTAAAATCCGCCGATGTCAACACACTTAAGTTTAAGCTCGGTAAATATACCGGCATCGTCAATATTTCGGATGTATTTTTAAACGGAAAAGCCATTAAAGATCTTAAACCTGATTTTTCAGACGGCTTAAATATCATCAACAGCAGTTCCGGAAATCTTTCCGTCTCCGTACAAAACGACACGACTATTGATGTTTGCAGCGATTGTTATAAACCGACACATCGCGTTTTCAAACCGATTGTCTTTACAACTGCGGTTCTCTTCGGCATTATTTTGTGCGGATTATTCATCGCCGGACATATCTTTAGCCAAAAGATTAAAGAAAAATTATTAACCCTCTATACATTGAAAAACTATGCTTTAATTTTGCCTTATGCCAAACCTTATTGGGGAAGGGCTTTACTGGCCGTTTTAATCACAATTCCGGTCGGTTCGATGGACGCAGTAATTGCCTGGTCGTTAAAACCATTTATGGATGTTGTTTTGGTTGAAAAACAAAGCGGTTGGACAATGTACATTCCGTTAATGATTGTCATATTCAGTGTGTTACAGGCATTATTCACATATATCGCCACTTATATGAACACATGGGTAGGCAACAAAATGTCACTTGATTTAAAACACGATTTATTCAATAAGTTGTTGCGCTCGGATGCCGCTTTTTTTGATAAAGCAAATTCCGGCGAAGTATTATTCAGATTCAATCATGATGCCGAATCGGCTTGCGGTGGCTTATTAAACAATATGAAATTATTTACAACCCGCTTATTTTCTTCGCTGTCTCTTATTATAGTTCTTTTTTATAACTCATGGCAATTGGCTATTGTTGCCGTTGTTGTTTTGTTTGGAGCTTTGTTTCCGCTCACCCGTGTACGAAAACGTTTGAAAAAAACCGTTTCAAAAGACAACAAAGCCATGATGACATTACTCACGAATTATAATGAGGCCTTTAGCGGTAATCGTATTATCACGGCTTATAACTTATATGACTATTGTAAAGCTAAATTTACAAATTCGGTTGAAGCCGTCTTTAACTTGGGGCTGACAATTGTGAGAAAAACAGGAGTTATCGCACCGGTTATGCATTTTATTTCATCATTTGGTATTGCTTTCGTTATTTGGTTCGGCAGCTATTTGATTGTCAGCCATCAAATAACCGTCGGTAATTTTGCTTCTTTCGTAACTTCTTTGGTTATGTTGTATAATCCGATTAAATCCATCGGCAACAATTACAATAATGTTATATTATCTCTTATGGCGGTGGATCGTGTTTTTGCAAAACTGCGCGCCGTTCCGAATATTCGCAATAATGATATCGCGCATAAAGTCGAACGTCTTAGCGGGAATATCGAATATAAAGATGTTTGCTTTGCCTACACCAAAGATAAACCGGTTTTGCAAAACATTAATCTTTCCGTAAAATCAGGACAGACGATTGCCTTAGTCGGCAATTCGGGTGGCGGTAAAACCACAATTTCAACGTTGCTGCCGAGATTTTATGATATTACATCCGGTGCTATTGAAATTGACGGTATCAATGTCAAAGATTATGACATTGATTGTCTGCGCGACAATATTGCAATTGTATTCCAAGATAATTTCCTGTTCGGAGGCACTATCCGTGACAATATACTGCTCGGCAGAACCGATATCTCGGATGAACGCTTACAACAAGTTATTCGCTCAGCCTGTTTAGATGAGTTTATTGCTTCATTGGAAAAGGGACTGGATACCACAGTCGGCGAACGCGGCGTTATGCTCTCAGGCGGACAAAAGCAACGAATTGCCATCGCACGAGCATTTATCAAAAACGCCCCTATCCTTATTTTAGATGAAGCAACATCCGCTTTAGATAATAAGTCTGAGGCCGTTGTTCAACAGGCATTGGATAATTTAATGAAAGATCGTACCGTACTGGTCATCGCACACCGTTTATCAACCGTGCGTCACGCCGATTGTATTGTTGTCTTAAATAACGGACATATTGTCGAGAGAGGCACGCATGACGAGCTTCTTAAAAAAGAAGGTGAGTACGCCGCACTTTATAAAACTCAATTAAGTTAGTTTTTGTTGTAGCGGTAATAATGCCATATCCCGATTAAAAACGTAGCGGTTAAACCGAAAAATACGCCGGCAATTAACGGCAGATGAAACAGTGAAATCGGTAAATACGCGATACAGGCGCCGGCCAGAATATATGTTACATATAAGAGTTCTTTGTAACTCTGCTGATTTTTTTTACGAAGATACATACATATATAGAGCAGATAAAGTGCTATCAGTTGGTTAATCAGCTCATGGCCGTGCATTACAAACGGGCACTGTAAAAATAAAACACTTATTGCCAGTAAAACAACACCATAGGTCATTGTACTGAAATTAGGCGCAATTTGCGCTTCTTTTATGAATTTTACGGCCATTCGAAGCATAACCCCTGCCGATAAAAGACATACGGCGGCTAACATCGCAAATACGGCATATTCGCCGACCATACCTGTATGCACGGTTAAATATTCATGCAAAATAATATCCGGCATGGCAACCTTCACAATGGCCGCGCTGAGGACTTTCAATGACGGATTCCAAGCAAGCAACAACAAAATCCAGACAATAACAACACCTGCCTGAAACAGTGTCGATGCCATAAAAACACCTTTTCCCATACGTTCGTTACGAACCTGCTCGGCGGTCAGCGTACTTTTCAAAGCCTGTAATCCACTTAAAACGCCGACATTTACCGTAAAAAACAGCATCGGATAGGCAAATTTTAAATTAGGATAATTTAACGGGTTTGCACTGATTTCGATGCTCGGAAAATGCGTAATCGACATAATGCACAAATACAGCGTCGTCAATAAAATAAACAGTCCGACACCCATACAGATACGATTAAAAGTTCCGGATTGTATAAATCCGATAACGGCAACAACCGCTAAGAAAATATACCATATCTCCGACGGCTTTATCGCATAAGCGGCAATATTTACAAAAAATGCGTAATTGACGCTTAAGACAATCATCAACAGCACACTTAAAACCAAGGTCAAAATGATATAAGCTCTGCGATTAAATATTTCTTCTGTCACCGACAACAGTGATTTGTGATGCACTCTTGAATACATACCGCTGTAATAGTTCAAAAACGAACCTAAAAAGACACTTCCTAAAATACACCATATCATCGTCAGCGGTCCGTAAATAACCCCGACTACCGCACCGAAGAATCCTTCGACACCAAAGGTCAGTCCAAATTGCAGCAGTTGCGTTTGCCGATAGCTGAGCGGGTTTGATGCCGCATCATCATGGCTTTCCGGCAGGCTGTGAATATCCGTACCGAATTCAGCTTCTAACTTACGGCTGTTTAATTTATATCCCAAATACAGAAAAACTAAACTGATCAAACCCCATACCATCAGCTATATCCTTTATTATTTTTGCAGTGTTAATTTACCATCTTTCATAACGGCATAACCGCCGAGCGGAATCGTTATAATCGGTGTTGTATGCCCGTAATCAACGTTGGCAAGTACCGGTATATTTTTCAATTCAGGCTTATTATTGATGATAAATTCAAGCATTTTACGATCTAATTTTGAGCCTTTTTGAAAACGTCCGATAACCAAACCTTTAACATTTTTGAAATCCGGTTGATGACAGAGCGCCTGCAAATTGCGGTCAAATGCTGCCGGATAACTTTCAGCATCGTCTTCTATCATCAAAATCGTATCCGGTTCAAATGCCGGACGCATATCGGTCCCCAAAAGCAGATTAAATGTACATAAGTTACCACCGACTATTGTTCCCTCGGCATTTCCTTCATGTAAAATCCAATAACCTTCGTTTGGAATAAATGTGCGCTCATCTTGGTTGATATACCAAGGATCATCACTCCATTCGGCAGATGGTTTGACATTTATCGGCTCATCGGAAAACAGAATTTTTTGCAAATAATCCAACGTGTATTCGCACCCCAGTTTCATACCGATAGAGCTGTAATGCGGTCCGTAATAAACCTCTAAGCCGGTTTTTGCCTGTATAGCCGCCAAAACCGCTGTAATATCCGAGAAACCGCAAATAATTTTCGGATTTTGGCGAATCACATCATAATCCAGATGTGATAGAATCTGGTTAGAATTGAAACCGCCCAATACCGTAAAAATTGCCTTAACGGATTTATCCTTAAATGCCGTCATAATATCTGTGGCGCGCTGCTCCACCGAACCGGTACCTAACTCGTTCCAGTTTTCATCCTTGGTATTCGGGGCAAAAACAAGAGACAGGCCCATCTGCCCGAAGCGTTCTTCGGCACGCGCACGACATTCGGCACTGATTAATTTTAAGCCGGTTGACGGTGCCACTATCATAATTTTATCGCCTTTTTGCAACTTTTCCGGAATGATTTTTTGCATTTTACTCTCCTTACTGTTCTGTTTTAAGCGGTTTACAGCCGCAATAGTTTTGATTATACAAATCTAATTCTTTTATTAATTGACTGCGCAATTCCTGCATGCCATTTTTGCGCCCTTCAATGTTAATATACGCCATTTTCGTTTCCTGCCCGGCTTTATCGGCGGCCGCATTGACTTGCGCCAGATTTTTCCACCGCGAAACACCTAAAACCGAACCGACTACCGTATATCCTTTTTCTTTGGCATATTCCATCACACGTTTCAGGCGCATATAAAAACATACCGTGCATCGGGCGCCGCGCTCGGGTTCATTTTCCAAACCTTTGGTCAGCTCGCACCAACGTTCATTATCATACTCTAATTCGATAAAGTCAACGCCATAATGACGACAGACACGCTCATTTTCATCACGACGTTTTTGATATTCTTCATAAGGGCGGATATTCGGATTATAAAAAGCAACATCAAAATTTTCCCCCTTCTCCGCCAACGTTTTAATAACGGCGCACGAACACGGCGCACAGCAGGAAAGCAGCAAAATTTTATTGTTTGCCGCCGACAATTTACCGTCTTCATAGATAAATTCATATACCGAACCGTTCGGCAAACCCTGAATAAAATTACCGACGCACCAGTTTAAGACGCGCACAATTGCACTATGAGCAACCAGTAAAATATTTTCGGCTTCTTCTGCGGCGCAAATTTCTTCAATCGCCTTTAAAACGCGGGTGCGAATCTGAATTTTATTTTCCCCTTTATCATAATGTGCCGTATCATATTTCGGATCATGACTGCACCAGAACGGATAGACCGGCCATGTTTTAACCTCGGACATTTTAACACCCTCGGCCACACCGAAATTAGCCTCAATCAAATCTTGGTGATGTTTAATTTCCAAACCTTTATCTTTTGCGACAATTTCAGCCGTTTCCACTGCGCGTAAAAGCGGACTGCTGTATATAGCCCCTATTTTCACATCTTTCAGCTTTTCAGATAAAAGTGCAGCCTGTTGCCTGCCTGTTTCATTTAAACCGATATTGCAGCCCTGTCCTTGACATATTCCTTGTTTATTAAAATCTGTTTCGCCGTGTCTGACGGCATATATACGTTTTCTCATCAGAATTCACCTTTCAACAACACCGCTTTCGGAATAATGTTTGCAGACCCCAAAATATATTTTGAACATATAAAATTTACTGCAAAATGCAAGTTTAATTTTTTTGCTTGCATTTATTTGCATTTACCTTAATATCAATTTTGTCGGCGAGAGGTCGTCGGCGGAGTGTCGAAACTCCTTAAGAGATATAGCTCCCATTAACGGGGAGCCGGTAGAATATATTGAATACACCGGACTGTTCTCTTACAGTTTCGAACTCCCCGACCGAATTTTCGGTCGTTTTTTGTTTCAAATCAGCAAAAAAGGAGTTCTGAAAATGTCCAAATATTATAATGAAATCGATAAACAAACTTTGCGTGAAATAGGATACGCCTTATGGCAAGAACGAAACGCTCGGCGGCTTTACCTGCGTACCGTTGCTACCCGAACCAATTTGCCGGCACGAATCATCGAAGGCATGGAAATCGGTAAATTTCTTCAGTACTCGGCATTTCGCCGATTGTTGAATTTTTACGGCAAAAAAATACGCATTGTTTTTGAAGAATGCCGTGAAAATTAACCGAGCTTGCCTTTCAGATATTTACCGGTAAAACTGCGTTTGTTTTTGGCGACTTCTTCCGGTGTGCCGGTGGCTATAATTTCGCCGCCGCCGTCACCACCTTCCGGTCCGACATCCACAATATAATCCGCGGTTTTTATCACATCCAGATTATGCTCGATAACGACCACCGTATTGCCCTCATCAACCAGCATTTCAAGAACGTTCAGCAAATGCTTGATATCTTCAAAATGCAGACCGGTTGTCGGTTCGTCTAAGATATACAGTGTTTTACCGGTGGCTTTTTTGCTCAGCTCTTTAGATAACTTAATACGTTGCGCCTCACCGCCCGATAAAGTCGGCGCCGGCTGTCCGAGTTTGACGTATCCCAAACCGACACGGCGCAGTAAATCCAAACGACGCTTTATCGGCGGAATGTTTTCAAAAAACTTATAAGCATCATCAATCGTCATATCCAAAACGTCAGCTATTGATTTATCCTTAAATTTTACTTCCAGCGTTTCACGATTATAGCGCGTACCGTGACAAGCATCACACGGAACATAAACATCTGGCAGGAAGTTCATTTCGATTTTCATCACGCCGTCGCCTTTGCAGGCTTCGCAACGTCCACCGGCGACATTGAAAGAAAAATAGCCGGATGTGTAACCGCGTGCTTTGGCTTCCGGCAATTCGGCAAACCAGTCACGAATATTGGTAAATACACCGGTATAGGTTGCCGGGTTGGAACGCGGTGTCCGCCCGATCGGCGATTGGTCGATATCAATAACTTTATCGATATTTTCAATACCTACCAATTTATCATAAGCTCCGGGCGGCACGCGGCTACCGTTTAATTCTTTATCCACCGCCTTAAACAACGTTTCCAAAATCAGCGATGATTTACCCGAACCGGAAATACCGGTCACGCAGGTAAATGTTCCGAGCGGAACCTTTAAATCGACATCTTTCAGATTATTGACACGCGCGCCTTTTAGTTCCAAAAATTTACCGTTACCTTTACGACGTTTCGGCGGTACCGGAATACATTTTTCGCCGTTTAAGTATTTAGCCGTCAAGCTGTTCGGATTTTTCAAAACTTCGTCAACCGTACCGCATGCCGTTACCTCGCCGCCTTTAGAACCGGCAAGAGGACCCATATCCACCAAATAATCAGCCGCACGCATAGCATCTTCATCGTGCTCGACCACGATAACCGTATTGCCGATATCACGTAGTCGTGTCAAACTGTCAAGCAGTTTATCATTATCTCTTTGGTGCAACCCGATGGACGGTTCGTCTAAAACATACATCACACCGGTTAAGCCTGTGCCGATTTGCGAAGCCAAACGAATCCGCTGAGCCTCTCCGCCGGACAGCGTACCGGACTGCCGCGATAAATTCAGATAATCCAGTCCGACATTGTTTAAAAAGCTCAACCGCTCGACAATTTCTTTAACGATTTTGCGGGCAATTTCTCTTTTTTGCGGTGATAATTGTTCTTCCACGCCCTTAAACCATGGCAACGCCTGCTTAATTGACATTTCCGTTACTTCCATAATGTCTTTACCGCAAATCTTAACCGCCAATGCTTCCGGCTTTAAGCGTTTGCCATGACAAACTTCACATGGTGCCGCCGACTGATAATGCGATAATTCTTCGCGCACCGTTGCCGAATCGGTTTCCATAAAACGGCGTTCCATATTCGGAATAACGCCCTCAAACGGTTTATCGGTCACCCATTTGGAATAAACCATCGGCACACATTTGTTGCCCGAACCGTATAAAATCATCTCTTGGGCATACGCCGGCAAATCTTTCCACGGCGTTTTATTGGAAATTTCCAGATACTCACACAGCGAATTCAATGTTTGACGATAAAAAATCGAATGACTGCTGACCGACCATGGCGCAATAGCGCCGTTTGCCAAACTTAAATTTTCATTCGGCACCACAAGTTCCGGATCCATATACAAACTGGCGCCCAAACCGCCGCAATGCGGGCAGGCTCCTTCGGGATTATTGAACGAAAATAGACGCGGTTCTATTTCTTCTATCGTGAAGCCGGAAACCGGACAGGCAAATTTAGAAGAAAATGTCGAGCGTGATTTATCGGCCATATTTTCAACATACAAAATCCCGTCGCTTAATTTTAAGGCCGTTTCTACCGACTGCGCCAAACGCGTATTTATACCGTCTTTGATAATCAGCCTGTCAACCACAACTTCAATATCGTGCTTAATGTTTTTATTCAAGGCCGGCAATTCGTCGATATTATAGATTTCACCGTCAACATCCAAACGCTGAAAACCTTTTTTCTGCAACTCGGCGAATTCTTTTTTAAACTCGCCTTTTTTACCGCGGGCAATCGGTGCCAATAAAATAATCTTACTACCTTCCGGATATTCTAAAATTTTATCCACCATCTGCGAAGATGACTGTGCTTCAATCGGCAAACCAGTTGCCGGTGAATACGGCGTACCGGCACGCGCCCACAATAAGCGCATATAATCATAAATCTCGGTAACCGTTCCGACGGTCGAACGCGGATTATGTGAAATCGTTTTTTGTTCAATTGAAATCGCCGGTGATAACCCCTCTATCGAATCGACATCCGGTTTGCTCATCAAATCTAAAAATTGTCTGGCATACACCGACAGACTTTCGACATAGCGCCGTTGACCTTCGGCATAAATCGTATCAAACGCCAACGAAGATTTTCCCGAACCCGATAAACCGGTAATAACCGTTAATTTATTCTTCGGGATATTAACATTGATATTTTTCAAATTGTGCTGACGCGCACCTTTGATTTCTATATATTTATTTTCAGACATTATTCACTCCATAGCGACGGATTGTATATCATTCCTATTGTGTTGGCAATACTTTAATAGTATTTGCAAAAACAAATTTCTCTGTTATAGTGGACTAATGTTTTAATGATAAGTGCAACATCATGTACAGAGCATTTGTATATATAGTCGCTTTTTTGCTGATAATATTGCCGGATCCGGCTTTTTCCGAAGTAACCGTCGCTTTGGTTGCCCCAAAGGCCGGTGACTATGAGCAGCAAGGTGCCGAATTAAACAAAGGTGTTAAGCGCGCCATTGATGAAATCAATGAAAACGGCGGTCTGATCGGGCAAAAAATCTCTTTTCTTTCAATTGATGACCAGTGCAACAACAGCATTGCCATATCCACCGCCCAAATGCTTGCCGTACAAAAAGAAAAGAAAATAGCCTTGGTTATCGGTCCGTATTGTGCTAATTCGTTTGATGAAGTTGCCGATGTTTACGCAACCGCGCAAATTTTTCAGATTATCCCGACCACGGTTAATTATACTCAAGCTAAAACCATCAAAAAAGGATTAGTTAAAATGCTTGGCTATACGCATCAGGAAGCCAAAGATTTCTTCAATTACTACAATAAGGCCTTTGCCGGCCAAAAAGTCGCCGTTATCAGCAACGATACCGATGTGGAAAGCATGGAAGAGGCTAACGCTATTATTGACGAGTTTAAAAAACACGGAAAATCAATTATTGTCAAACTTTACACCTATAGCATGACTAAAAAAGATTATCGCAAATTGTCCGAACTTGTATTGCAAGACGGCAGTCAAGTCGCCTTTCTGCTCGGCACTTCGAAAAATATCCGTAAAATGGCACGTCAACTGAAAGAGGATAGTGATTCACTTATCTTGTTTACCAACAAATACGCTGCCACAAAAGATTATTTTGACTATATGGGGCAATTGGCTGATAACACTTATTTTATGGAATTGCGCGGTCATAACGATGATCCGGATTTTGCCGAAACACTTGTCAAACTACGCCTTAGCGGTTTTGAATTTGAAGGCTTATCACTTTATGGTTATTCGGCGGTTAAACTTTGGGAAAATTTGGTAAAAAAGGCTAAATCCTTCGATTACAATAAGCTTTCGGCCCATTTGAACGATAAAAATATCCGCACCGAATTCGGTAACAAAATGTTCCATAACGGTGCACCGAAAGTCAGCGAATCTTACGCTGTTTATAAATACGATGATGAAAATTACACCAAAGTTTATTAAAAAAAACGCCGCTTAAAACCGCGGCGTTTTTTAGTTATTTAATCAAACCGAATTTCTTTTTGCCTTGAGCGATTTTAACCGCACCGTCAATAACGTCTTTGGCGGTAATCATATAATTTTCATCGGTAACCGGTTTATCATTGATTTTCAAGCCGGCCTGTTTAATTAAACGGCGCGCTTCGCCCTTGCTGGCAACAAATCCGATTTGCAAAAACGCATCCAAAACACTTATACCGGCATTCAAATCGGCATTAAGTGTCGGCAAATCTCCGCCGGCAGCACCTTGTTCAAAAGTTTTGACGGCTGTTTCTTGCGCAGACTGTGCTTCTTCCAAACCGCGGCAAATTTTTGTTGCTTCAAAAGCCAAAATCTTTTTAGCCTCATTAATTTCTTTATCCTGCAATTTTTCCAGACGATAAACTTCATCCATCGGTAAATCAGTGAATATGCGTAAGCACTTACCGACTTCGGCATCACCGATATTGCGAAAATATTGGTAATAATCATACGACGGTAACTTTTCTTCGTTAATCCATACGGCATTACCTTCGGATTTGCCCATTTTTTTACCGGCCGAATCGGTCAGAATCGGGCTGGTAAAGCCGAACAATTCGGTATCGTAGCGACGACGGCCGAGTTCGGTACCGGATGTTATATTACCCCATTGGTCGGCACCGGCAATTTGCGCACGGCAACCGTATTTTTGCAGCAATACACAGAAATCATAACCTTGCAACAGCATATAGTTAAATTCCAAAAACGACATCGGTTGTTCACGTTCCAGACGGCTTTTTACGCTATCCATCGTCAACATACGGTTAACCGAATAGCAAGTTCCGATATCGCGCAAAAATGCCAAATAGTTGATATTCTTAAACCAATCCCAGTTATCAACCATAATCGCATCCGTAGCTCCGTCGCCGAATTTCAAGAATTTTGAAAAGGATTTTTTTAAGCCTACAATATTATGAGCCAAAGTTTCTTCATCCAAAAACGGGCGAAGCTTATCTTTGCCGGACGGATCACCGATACGCGCGGTTGCACCGCCGACTAAAGCTAAAGGCTTGTGGCCGCATTTTTGGAACCAACGTAACATCATCAGCGGCACAATATGCCCGACGTGCAAACTGTCGCCCGTCGGATCGGATCCTAAATAGCCGACTGCCGGTTTTCCTTTACTTTCACATTCATACAGATAGTCGTCAAACCCCTCTATATTTGTGCATTGATTGTAAAAACCGCGCTCTTGCATTATATTTAAGAATTCCGATTTAAATTTTGTCATCGTTTGTCCTCTGTCCTTTCCTTAATTTATACCAATTTTTAACGTATATTAGCATACAATTTTGCTATTGCAACAGGATTAATCCAAATGATAATAAAAAGTTTGAACACTCTCGGTTTATACGGCGGTGCCAGCCTAAACTCCATTGAACTGGCCTTGATAAATACGGACGGTGTTGATATTCAGGAATTTATTAAATCACGAATCGTGCCGTATCCCGAAGCATTAGCCCTTGATATTCGAGCGCTTATCCGTAAACGCGGGTGGACTTTTCAAGATTTGGAAAACAATACCGAAGTACAGCGCGTACGTGAAAATATCAGCGCATTTTATGCCGAAATCATCAATGAATTTGCCGAGCAGGAAAAAATCGAACAAATCGGTATCGACGGCTTAACCATATTTAACGATCCCGAACATCGCTGCTCTTACCAGATCGAAGACGGGCATGTTGTCTGCAAAATGTTATCTCAAATGATTATTACCCACTTCCATAAGGCCGATTTACTGTCGGGCGGGCAAGCCTCACCGCTGACACCGGCATTTTTTAACGTTATCGGGCAAAATTTGCATAAACCGGCATTGTTTATTGATTTAGATGCCGTCAGCAGCCTGATTTACTTAGGCGAAACCGGTGAACTGATTGCTTTTGATTGTGCGCCGGGTCTGGCTATGATAGAAGATTGGACTTTCCGTCATGCCAATATGCAAACAGACTATAACGGTCGTTTGGCTATAACCGGTAAAGTGCATAGTCAGGTTGTCGAATCTTTGTTACATCATAAAATTTTACGCAAAGCCCCGCCAAAATCTTTAGATATATTGTGCTTCAGCGAAAAGAAAGAACATCTGGAAGGTTTATCTTTGGAAGACGGTACCGCAACCGCCACAAATTTTATTGCCGAGGCGATATATCAGGCCGCACTTGACTTTCTGCCGGCAATTCCGCAAAACATTTATCTTGCCGGCGAGGGACTTAAAAATCCGTCGCTCGTGCGTTTTATTAAACAAAACTTTGCACCGCGCGAAGTTAAGTCGATATTAGACATCAATGAAAATCTGAACGCGGTCGGCGCACAAGCAACCGCGTTTAACAGCGTCCGCAGACTATACGGATTACCGATAACATTTCCGACAACAACCGGCGCTTACGAACCTATGACCGGAGGAGAAATCTATGAAGAAAAATAATCATCCGACATTATCCGTTATTGATTTGAAAAAAGATTTTGAAACGGTTCATGCCGTTCAAAATATATCCTTTTCGGCAAATACCGGCGATATTATTGCACTGCTCGGTCCCAACGGCGCCGGTAAATCGACTTTAATGAATATGATTGCCGGATATCTGGCACCTTCAGCCGGTCAAATCCAGATTTTAGGAAAGGACATTCAAAAAAATGCCCTGTTTGCCAAGCAAAATATCGGATTTCTGCCGGAAGGTTCCCCGTTATATCCGGATATCAGCGTTAAAATGTTTTTAAATTATATGGCCGAATTGCGCGGCCTGAAAAAAGATGCTGTTGCCAAGGCAGCTGAAACGGCACACGTTACCAATGTTTTATCTCAAAAAAACGAATGTCTTTCCAAAGGATATCAACGCCGTGTCGGTTTTGCACAAAGTATTTTGCATAATCCGCCGATATTGCTCTTAGATGAACCGACTGACGGTTTGGATCCCAATCAAAAAGACCACATCCGTTCGCTGATTAAGCAAATGGCGGCCGATAAAACCATACTTATTTCAACACATTTGCTGGAAGAAGCCGAAACCGTATGCAACCGCATTATTATCATAGATAAAGGACAAATTAAAGCCGACGGAACATTAAAACAAATTCTGACAAAAACAAAATGCCAAAATCTTGCTCAAGCGTTTCGTCATATAACCGAGCCGGAGGCCTGAAATGAAAAATATACTGACTGTTGCCAAATATGAGCTGTTGCATTACTTTGTATCGCCGGTTGCCTATGTATATTTGATAGCTTTTATCATACTGAACGGCTCGTTTACATTATACTTCGGAGATTTATTTAACCGCGGTGAAGCCGATTTACTTTCCATGTTTACCTATCAACCGTGGCTTTATCTTTTATTTATTCCGGGTATATCCATGCGTCTGTGGAGTGAAGAATTTCGTAACAAAACCGTTATTCAAATTATCACCATGCCTGTTTCGGTTAATTCTCTGGTATGGGGCAAATTTCTGGCCGCTTGGCTGTTCTGCGGTTTAGCACTTATTTTAACCTTTCCGTTATGGCTGACCGTAAATTTATTGGGCTCTCCCGATAATCAGGTCATCATGCTCGGATATACCGCCAGTTTTGTTTTGGCCGGCTGTATGTTGGCAATTTCCGAAACCATGTCGGCTTTAACCAAAAATCAGGTCATCGCTTTGGTTTTATCGGTTATCGCCAATTTGTTCTTTTTCTGGAGCGGTATTGATTATATTTTATCATTCTGCCGCTTATTCTTTTCGGATACCATCATCGATGTTATTGCCTCATTCAGTTTCCTCAGCCATTTTGATACATTAACGCACGGTTTATTGGAACTGCGTGATGTCATCTTTTTTGCCTCACTGATCGTTTTCTGCAACTTCACAACGGCTCTCATCGTTAACTTTAAAACCGCGGGAACATCCGGCATTATCAATTCAACCGGAAAAGCTTATACCGCAACTTGCTGGATATTCCTGTTTGCCGCATTTTTAGGTATTAACATCGCTGCCAATAACTTAATGCGCCAAATTCAGCTTGATGCCACACAAGAAAAAATATTCACCTTAAGCGATGAAACAAAAAATATCCTGCGTCATTTACCCGAACCTGTCTTGGCAAAATTATATTTTTCCCCTATATTGGGACAGCGTAATGCCGAATTGCGCAAACATTTTGATAATATCCGCATTTTGTTGCAAAAATATCGCAATGCGTCCGCCGGTAATTTTGATTTCAAAATTTATTATCCGACATTTTTGAGTGATGAAGAAGATATTGCTCTGGCAAATGGTATTCAACCGATACCGGTTATCGATTTGAACCAAAATGCACTGTTCGGCATGACGATTGAAGATACTTTACAAAATATTCAAACCATTCCGTTTTTTGTACCGTCACGCAGTGACAGTCTGGAACAGGAAATCACGACAAAAATATTTTTACTGAATCATAAAAAGAAAAACATCGGTATAATATCTTCCGTACCGATTTTCGGTGAAAACCTTGAAAACAACGCCATATTAACCGAACCTTGGGAAGCCGTCGAAATTCTTAAAGAAAATTATAATGTAACCATCATCGAGAATAAAAAAGATTTTGACGATAATGAATTTGCGGCCGTCATTTTATTGCATCCGCAACATATCGCACCGGAATTAATTGAAGCCATTAAAAACTATTCTCGTAAAGGCGGTAAGTTTTTGGTATTGTTAGATCCGGCGCATGAAGCTTCACGTCTGTATAATATTACCAATTCACGTTTACAAAGTTCCGATTTGGATGAGCTTGAAAACTTTTGGGGTATTAAATTTTATAAAGACTACGTTGTTGCCGATTTAAAAAATTCCATAACCGTTGATGCGACAACGGACTATAAAGAAAATCCGGTTTTCTCACAGGATATTATTCAATTTCGCTTGAAATCGGATGACTTAAATCCGTCGCATCCGATTACGCGCAACTTAAATGAAATCATGCTGGCCTCGGCCTCGATTGTCGCACCGCAGTCGGAAGTTTATGAGGCGGGCAAAATTAAATTTTATCCGCTGATGCGCGCCAGTGACTTATCTTCGGTCATGACGGCAAAAGTTGTTTCGGACGGACTTAACCCTCAAGATATTCTGCAATATTTCGTTCCGGATCAAACACTGAAAATTATGGCTGCCGATGTTATCGGATTGGAAAAAGATAATCCTTTTGAACTGGTGGTCGTCGGCGATTCCGATTTTATGTATGATGCCTTTTGGATGGAAAAAATCGGTTTATTGGAACGGGATTACATTACCGGCATTAATGATAATATGAACTTTATCTTAAATGCTTTGGATTACTTAACCGATGATCAAAACCTCATCGGATTACGCGGTAAAAAAGCCTTAACACGTCGTTTTGAAGGGATCGAAACGATGCGTCGCTTAAATTCTTTTGTTTATAAAAAGCAAGAGCAAAATATTTTTGCAAAAATGAATGAAACAAAAGCGGCTTTACAAAAAATCATCAGTAAAAGAAATTTTGAAGAGCGCACAAACTTTACTGCAGACGAATTAGCCGCCATATCGGCGCTGCGCTCGGATCTGAATGATTATCGCGAGCAGCTCGGTAACTTACGCTATCAGGTTTATACCGATATCGATGCAACGGCAAAACGAATTAAATTTATCAACATTTGGCTGATACCTCTACTCTTTGCCCTCGTCTTTTTATTACGAGCCTGCTTAAAAGCCATACACCGATTTTCACTGCAAGACTTCATATTTTTTGATATCAGACTTTTGAAGTTAGCTGTTGTTTGTTCATTATTGCTGACGGCCGGTATCTATTGCGTCGCTGTCGTTAATCGAAGCAGTGTTGACGCTTATGAAGGAAAGCCGGCGTTTCCTGAAGTCATGAAACGCATTAACGATATTGATGTCATTGAAATCAAAAACAACAAAACCTCGTTGACTTTTGTTAAAAAAAGTAATCTGTGGACTTTGAACGAAATGCCGGATTTACCGGTCATTCAGGAACGAATCAGTAATCTTCTGACAACCGTGGCCGGTGCCAAATTCTATGAACGTAAATCCGATAAGGCCGAAAATCTGGCATTTTTCAATTTACTGCCGATTGAAGATAAAGCCTCTCAGGTAATTCGCGTATCATTAAAACATAATAATTCGCTGATTCAAACTTTTAATCTCGGTAATATTGATATTGATCTGGGACGCGGAAGCAAGGCCGCTTATATCCGATTTGACGATCAATTCCAAGTATGGGAAATTAAAGCCGACTTTATCGATATGGATACGGATTGGCACCAATGGACCTACTCTAATCTTTGGGATTTGCGGTACGGACGTCTTTATTCTGCCAATGCCGATCCGAAAGAAGAAAAAGTACTTATGTATTTATTAAAATTGCTGTTAAATACTCCGTATATCGGTGTTGAGGAAAAGCCGGCGGTCAAACCTGTTTTGACATATAAATTATATGTTGAAGGCGGAGATTATGTCGACTTGGAATTTTACAGAAAGGATAATAAAGCGTATGTCGTCTATAAATTCGATAAAAACAATGTCAATCCGCATCTGATATTATTGGCACGGTATCTCGGCGAAAAAGCCGTACAAATCGATGAAAATCAAATGGAGAAAATTCTTGAAATCATCCGAAAATAATTTTGCTGAATTAAAGTATCTCGCAACTGTTTGCAGTATCTCTCTTGCGGTATTACTGACAGCCATAAAAGCCGTTGCCGCCTTTATGACGGGTTCATTATCGATTTTATCGTCTTTGGTAGACGGACTGTCGGATATTGTATCGTCGTGTATCAGTATGATAGCCGTCAAATATTCGGATAAACCTTTTACCAAACGGCATCGTTACGGCTACGGTAAAGCCGAATCCGTCAGCGCACTCATTCAAGCTGCCTTTATTGTCGGCTCGGCCGGCTTTATCTTGTACGACGGTATTTATCGCTTTATTTATCCGGTACAAATAAAAGAAACGGCTCTGGGTATTGCCGTCATGGTTATCAGTTTGCTGCTCACCTGTGCTTTAGTCATTTTTCAGCGTTATGTTATCCGGATTACCAAATCGCAAGCTATTGCGGCCGACAGTCTGCACTATGTTGTTGATATTCTTTCCAACTCGTCCGTCATTGTTTCGCTGACCGTCGTGCGTTATTTAAATTGGGAATGGGTGGATATTGTCACGGCTATTTTGATTTCGATTTATTTGATTTATAATGCGTGGATTTTAACATTGGAAGCTTTGGAAGAAATAACCGACAAAGAACTTGATGATGAGGTTAAAAACAATATCATACAAATTATACAATCCGTCGACGGTATTTTAGGTTATCATGATTTAAGAACTCGCGTGTCGGGTAACCACTGGTTTGCCGAAATACATCTTGAATTTGACGGCAATAAAACCCTGACGGAAACGCACGCTTTATCCGATAAAGCCGAAAATAAGATTATAGCCGCTTATCCGCAAATGCAGTTGATTGTACATCAAGATCCGTTCGGTTTGCCGGAAAACCGTATTGACCATACTCTTCAAGATAAATAATCAGGCTTTTTTTCATTTTTTATCTGCGGAAAACGCAGCGTAAATTCCGTTCCTTCGCCGACCTTACTCTTTACGGCGATTTTACCTTTATTCTTTTCAACCAGACTGCTGACAATAGCCAGTCCCAAACCGGAACTTTTAGCTTGCGAATTTGCCGAATAAAACGGCTCAAATATATGTTTGATTTTACCGGCTTCGATACCGATACCGTTATCTTTGATTTTTATAACAACACCGCGATTATTTTTAGAACCTTCAATATATAACTGGCCGCCTTTCGGCATAGCTTTAATCGCATTTTGAACCAAGTTGAGAATTATCATTTTAAAATCGGCTTCGTTGGTCATAAGCACAATATTGTCGTCAATAACCGTATCAACACTGATACCGTGTCTTTTGGCGTCGTAGTCAATCATTAAAACCATATCACCGACCGCTGATTTAACATCAACTTCGGTAACTTCATCTTCCGAATATTGTGCCAGACGTAATAATCTTTCAGGCGTTTTGACGGCTTCGATTAATTGATTATGTGCCATTGTCAAATATTTTTTACCGGCATCATCATCGGCAACATCTTTATATTCACTGTCGAGAAGGCCTTCCAAAATCATACGAATGGCCCCGAGATTATTTTTCATTTCATGCGCAATGGATGTCGATAAAAATCCCAAAGAGGAAACTTTTTGCTGATGCGAATATTTAATATCGGCACTTAAATCGTGCAACGCCTCAATGATATAGTATTCCTTTGCTGAAATTTTTAATTTGGCTGCCGTAACATAAAACGGCGTTTTCCCGACTTCATGAATGGTTCGGATTGCTTCGGAATTAATGTTTTTTCGCCAGTTCCTGACCGGACAATTATAGCGGCTTTGCGGACATTCCTCGCATTTATAACCATAAGCCTGATAACACTTTTGCCCGACACTGGTTTCGGTTATTTTAAACATGTTATTAAAAGCCTGATTAGTCATCATAACATTAAAATTTTTATCAATAACACGAATACCTTCCGGTATGGCATCAATCAATTGCTGTAAATAGTGCTCACGGTTTTTGACCTGGGCAATATTATCTTCAATACTGTCAAGCATCTGATTATATGCCGAATATAAAATATCAAACTCATCCTGCAGTTTGGCGCCTTGCTTTAACGGCAGTCGGCTTGAGTAAATGCCTTTAGAAACTTGACGACTGACATTTGATATCCGTTCTGTCGGACGTATAACCCAATAATCCAATAAAAAAATCAGCAGTAAGATAAGCATTACCACAACAACCAGACTGTAACCGATAACTTTAGCTCCGGTTTTTATTGCCTCGGCATTATTGTCATAATTCTTTTTAAGTTCCTCATTAAGTTTTTGTTCGCTTGTTAATTCTTTAACCGTCGAATCCAATTCTTTTGAAATCGAATAAACATTGTATCCTTTAATGATGTTCGGATGATTTTTACCGATTTCGGCTATTTGTTTTTTTAATCGGATATTATCGTATAGCAGGTTCAATACATATTCATTACGCATATATATCGTGTTTTGATTATCGGCGATTTTTTGTGAATATAAGTTAATGAATATAGATAAAAACAGCAGCGCAATTAAAAATAAAAAGGCTATCAGACTATATAAAATCTTTTTGCTTAAACTGAAAAACATCCAACAGCCTCCTTTATTTAACATCACGAAGTTTAGGATAAAAATCCGCGTTTGAAAGTTGGAAAAATGTAAATGTATAATCAATCAAACCGGCAATATTTTTCAAATTACTGTCGTCTATCATTTGAGCGGCCACCTGCGGACCATACGGCGGACGTTTCATCGTACGGGCAACGCGTCGCGATTCGCGCAAATAATCATAATTGATATGAGAATTAAGCTTTAAGGCCCGATGACGAATGCAATCTTCAAGAGATGAAAAAATCTGATAAGAATAATCGGCATCCGGATCATCTATCGGCTTTAAGCCCTGATCTTTTTGATACCAAATTTCATCACGATACAGGGAATTTGCCTCCAATGCCAGTCTTGATATACCCCAATCCGTATAAATGGCCGCGGTAGAAATCATAATAGACGGCGGGACCGCATCAACATTAATCAACAAATATCGCAATAAATACGATGTTCGGTGATCTCCTTTCAAACGCGTAAAAATATCATATTTTTCGGCTTTTTCTTCCAGAAATTTCAGTTCTGTTTCCGAAAGTTTTTCTCCGGCCGAAAATTTTTCATTTATTTTTTCTATTTCCGAGCGTTCGGCAAGAATTTCTTCATTGATTTTCAAAACCAACGGAAGCAAAATTTTAATAAATGTTCGCTGTTTAGCCTGATTTTCAGGTACTTCCTTCCAATCATCCGGCAGATGTTCAAGATAAATTCGCGGATAAACACCGCGCGGCTTTGAAAATTCAAAAAATTCTTGCTGATTATATAAATGTTCAAGCTCGGCAACCGTTATCGATTTAATATATAGCGCACCATCTTTTTGCGTTGATACCATTTTGGCATTAAGCGGCAGAATAATCGAAAAAATAAATAAAAAAATCCATACAGGTAATCGCATCAAGTGTTCTCCAAATCGATTTTTTCAATTTGCGGCATATAATGAAGTAGCGTTTTAGCTATAACATTTTGCAGTGTATTCTGTGCGTACGGACAGCCGGCACAATGGCCGGTAAATTTTATCGTCAAAGCGCCATCTGTAAATGATAATATATCTATATCGCCTTTATCTCTGTTCAACGTCGGACGAATAAAAGCATCCGCCAATGCTTCAATTTTTTCGATATCGGCAACATTTGATTCGTCGATCACTTCTGACGGTGCAGCGGTAAAATAATCATCCAGTTCCGCCAACACCAACATCCGAATATCATCTTTGTTGTCCGAATGATAATGAACGGACACCAACTTATCTGTCAGCAGTATTTCGGTTATGCCGTCAATCGCCATAAGGCCGCCAATAAAACTGTTTGCCGTTTGCAGCGGATTAGATAATACAACAGCGCTTTCCGCCAACTTTAACTCTTGCGGCAAATAAAAATTTATAATTTGTTTAGGTTCCAAATCTTCAATTTTGACGTACATATTCTTCCCGTATTAAACCGTTGCGAATCTTTTCGGCAGCAGTCAGTGCGCGCAACAGATAGTAATTTTGCATAATCAGATGATTAGGCACAAATACACTGGTCGGTGCACCGTTGCGAATGATTATCGGTTTCATCTCCGCCGCGCGTTTTAAGGATGATACAAAATACGTCCATTCCGGATAGACATTCATATCCAAAATTAAATCTTTGTAATCCGCACTCAACGTTTTGGTAATTTGCCACAGGGCAAAGGCATAACCGCGATTATGATAAAATAAATCATCAGACGATGTATCCCAGAAATCTCCGGAATTTTCCTGCTGATATTCCTCATTGGCCTGTGCTATCTTTTGCAATTCTTTACCGATGCCGGTTACCAATCTTTCCAGATCAGCCGCAGTCGGTGTGAAAATACCGTTCCGACGATAATCTTTCAATTTTTTAGCCGCTTTGCGATATTGGGAATTAGAGGACGGTGCTAAATTTAATGCGCTTTTGCGTGTCATAATCCAAATATTCGGCGCGTAACTCAATAACTTGTGTGCATCTTTAATATCTTTATTTTGCGCCGGTGTATTAAAGCTCAGCTTGCGCATCGTATTGCTGACATCCTTAACGGCATCAATAATACCTATTTGGAAATTAGGCATATTATCCAAAACGTAAGCCGGAAAGATTATCGGTAAATTCGGGGTCCACATTTTATCATCAACTTCGCGTTTGAGTAAAAATGCCATACTGTCCGGTGTTTCAAACAGCGGGCTTTTTTCGGCCGGTACATCATATTCGGTCGTCACATCCATATCTTCGACAATTTGGCTGCCGACGGCATAATAAAAAATCAAAAACATCGGCACAACCGTCAAAATCGTTTTCCACGATGAGGACAACTTACGCCCGGCTTTCTTTATAAATTTAACAAAACCGGTTTTCTTAAACTTAAATTTTTTTATTGAAGTCGACAATTCCTTAAATTTGTCGCCATACGGATATGTTTTAATATCATCCAGTTTATCCAAAGCAAATTGACCGGCATTTTTAAAAAAGTCTTTACTTCCGGAAAACGAAATATTTTTTAATTTGTTTAACAGCGCCGAGGCGTATAATTTTATCGTTACCGTCACTTTATTCAGCACGGCTTTGATTTTTTCCGTTTTATTTTCTTCAGATTCGATTACAGTGCTGTCGGTGGCTTCAATTTCTACCGGTTCGTTCGAAATATCATCGACCGGTGTATCTTTCTTTGCCTGAGATTTGAGTGTATTATTCTTCTTTACCATGTTTTCTCCTTACCATATTAAGGATTTCCCGAAAATTAATCACATTCAGTATTTTAGCCGATATCATAAAAATTGCAAGTGCAAAGACACCTAATACGCACAACTCGGCAAACAGCCAAATTTTATGTGCAAGGTGGGCTGCAAAACATAGTTTTAAGCCATAATCGGCACACCATACACACCCGCCCATAATGATAGAAATCAGTGCAATTTTCAGAATTTTTATAATTAACGAGCGACTGATTTGCCAATAACCGCGTTTTTTAAGACCTATTATATACTGAGCCAAAGAAACAAAAGCGGCAATTGTCGTTGCCATAGCAATTCCGATATGTCCGAAATATTGCATTAAAACAACATTAAACACAAAGTTTGTTACAAAAACAACCGCACTGTACTTAACCGGCGTTACCGTATCGCCGCGGGCGAAGAAATTCGGCATCAGCGCCTTTGTCATAACATAACACGGCAGCCCTATCGAATAAGCTATAACCGCCCATGCGGTACGCGAAGCATCTGCCGGCAAAAATTTTCCGTGCTGGAATAATAAGGTAACAATCGGCTCGGCTAAAACAATCAAAAGCACGGCCGCCGGAAATGACATCAATAAGCCATATTCAACAGCTTTATCCTGCGTTTTTTGAGCTTCCTCAATTTCGCCGGCTTTCAAATATTTAGACAAAATCGGCAACAATGCCACACTGATCGCCGCTCCGACAACGCCGAGCGGTAACTGTTGCAGCCGATTAGCATAATAGAGCCACGAAATAGCACCGGTCCCGACCAATGAAACCAAAATCGTATCCACAGCCATATTAATTTGATAAATACCGGCACCGACAACCCCCGGTGCAATCCGCTTAAATAAGGTGCGAATCTCCGGATTATGCAAAATTTTAGCAATATGAATATAGGGATGAATCGTTACATCTGTTCGCTTCAAGGCAATATACAACCACAAAACTTCGAGAACACCGGCAACGGTTATACCTAAAGCAATACCGTGTGCCGCTGACGGCATAAACGGAACAAATGCAAAAGCCGAGAAAATCATCGTCAGATTAAGAATAATCGGTGCGGTGGCCGGTGCGGCAAATTTTTCAAACGAATTTAAGATACCTCCCTGAAAAGAAACTATCGATATCAAAAGTAAAAACGGAAAAGTAATTCGGCACAACTCGGTTGCCAATTCCAATTTTCCTTCGTCATTGTGGAATCCGGGAGCCAAAACCGTTACAACATACGGCATCAAAAGCTCAAACAAAACCACAAATAACCCGACAATAACAACCAATATGGCAATGGCTTGTGCCGCAAAAAATATGGATTTTTTCTTGCCTTCAGCTACTAATTTTTGCGAAAACAACGGAACAAATGCGCTTGTAAATGCCCCTTCGGCAAACAGGCTTCTGAATAAGTTAGGCAATTTGAAGGCTACGACAAAAGCATCGGCCATCATTCCGGCACCCAAACAATTTGCCAAAATCATATCACGCAAAAAGCCGGTTATTCGGCTTATAAATGTTAATCCGCCAAAAGTTGCAACTGATTTTAATAGTGACATCTTACTCTCTTTTTTGTTCTGTTTTTTTGTAGTTTTACCTTATTTTATCGGCTTTGTACACAAAAAGGTTATTTTTGTAACAAATATTTCATATTTTACAAAAAAATACTTGACAAAACATTTTGCAAATGTTAATGTTAGACAAAAGAAAAAAATTCGTGCAGAATTATGTCTGTATTTTAAAGGGGAAAAACAATGACTGATAGAAATTCATTTATGCAGGAAGGCGGCATTAAAAGCTTTGCTCCTGCGCAAACAGAAAATGCTCCGGCCCTATCTGGCGCCGGCAAAGAGGCTATAAAAACCGCATTTCCGACCGAATTGGTTCCGGCTAAAGAAGAAATGGGGTTCAACAGAGAATTTGCCAAATTTGCCTATACCGTTGTTAACGGTAAGGAACCATCTGAACTTGATTTACAAAAGATGAAAATCAATGCCGATAATTCGACTAAGTTGTCACATCCGGCATGGACATTTACTAAAGATAATGATGCCAAAGCAATGGCTAACCAAATAATTAATTCCAAAAACGTACGTACCAATTAATAAAAACTCATTGTTTTCCCTTTTATTGCTCCCAAATCGGGAGCTTTTTTTGTAACTTTATCAACAAAAAAGCCTCGGAAGTTCCGAGGCTTTTTAATTTGCTTGTTGCTAAAATTATTTAGCTTCTGCAGAAGATGATTCTTCAGCTTTTTCAGCTTCGGCAGCAGCAGCTTTTTCAGCAGCAACACGAGCTAAATCTTTAGCGCCTTTGGCATTAACGTCACGATCAACCAATTCGATTACAGCCATCGGAGCGCAGTCACCATAACGGAAACCGGCTTTCAAAACGCGTGTGTAACCACCGTTGCGTTCTTTGTAACGTTCAGCTAAAGTAGAGAAAAGTTTAGAAACGACTTCATCATTACGCAAGAAGGCAGCAGCCAAACGACGGCTGTTCAAATCGCCTTTTTTCGCATAAGTAATCATATTATCGGCAAAAGTTCTTAATTCTTTTGCGCGAGTCAATGTGATTGTGATTTGTTCGTGTTCCAACAAAGCACTTGTTAAGTTAGAGAACAAAGCTCTTCTTTGGCTTTTTGGCATACTAAATTTTCTATGACCGTCACCGTGTCTCATAATGTAATTCCTTTCTAATTTTTCCGTGCTTTGACAGGCAAAGCGTATTGATACAGTGCTTTTACTACGGTGGCACGAGGTGCTCATACATAAAAGCGGTTATTTATCGCGCTATGATTAACATAAATATTTTTTAAATGCAAGCAGATTCTTGATTTAAAAAAGAAAAAAGCCTCCCGACCGGAGGCCTTTTAAAATCTTGTCTGATTATTTAAATGATTCCAGCCATGATTTTAGGGTTGATTCGGACTGTAATCCGACCTTGGTATCAACCTGTTTGCCGTCTTTGAACAACAGCATTGTCGGAATGCTGCGTAAACCGTATTGACCGGCAACTTCCGGTGAATCATCAACATTCATTTTGTAAATGGTAACATCCGACATATCGCTGTCGATGGTTTCCAAAATCGGGCCTAACTGACGGCACGGACCGCACCATTCTGCCCAAAAATCAACCAAAACCAAACCTTTGGAATTTAATACCGAAGATTCAAATTGGCTGTCTGTTAAAGGTTGTGTCATTTTTTTCTCCTTAATTTATTATGAGTATATTCAATATAGTTACTTTTTTCACATATTAAAGAATATCTCGACAATTACAACTGTTTTTTTATGCAACCCGCATTAATCTTGCCTCATTGGTCCATAAAATATAGGTTTCAACCGGCAAATTCGGGTATATCCGCTGCAATAATTTTGCGTATAATCCGAGCTGACGGATATAATTCGGCGAGGTTGAAGCCACATCTTTAGCCGGCGGCTGATTGGTTTTAAAATCGACAATCATCACTTTGTCCGGCAGCACCAGAAGCTTATCGAGTTGAGCCGAAATCATGATACCGTCGACTTCACCGACAATCGGCACTTCGGCTTGTGCTTTTTCTCCGAACAGATCGGTAAATTCCGGATTATTCAACAACGCCATTACTTCGGATTTAATCTTAGCGCATTGTTCTTTTGAAAAATCATGCGCATTTTTTTGCAAAAATATATCAATCGTCTGCTCTTTATCACCGGTATTTTGCGGCAAAAATTGCAACAGCTTATGGATTATCGTACCGCGACGATAGAAATTGCCGGCATCTTGCAGCGGCGACACCGAATCCGGTTCATCCTTGTCTTCGGTCAAATTTGACGGGGTATAAGGTTTTGATGCCGCATTCTCATCCGGTGCATCCGTATTCATCCAGTTTTCCATTTCAGGCATGACGGCTGAAATAATTTGTTCGTTTTTCTTTTCTTTTTCAAAACCTTCATCTGTTGTTATACGATAGATTTTATCAGCAGGATACCCTCCTTCAACCAACATTTTTTCACACAGCGAAAACCATGATGTCGGCTTGATTTTATCGTCATTGGAGTAACCGCAGATAATCATCTGGTCTTCGGCGCGCGTCAGGCCCACATACATCAGGCGTCGATGTTCTTCATCGGCTTTCATATCATTGTAATCTTTTGCCTTTAAACAATTATCTTCATAAGCATTTCTGTTCAGCGGATAGTAGACGTACTTATCGTCAAACAATGCTCTTTGCTCACACAACGAATCTTTAACCTTGATAGTATCCGGCAAAAAGACCACCGCCGCCTGCAGCCCCTTTGAACCATGTACCGTCATTAAACGAACGGCATTGATTTCTTTTGACTCCATTTGGCGTTTAACGATAACTTTGCTTTTACTCATCCATTCGATAAAGCCTTGCAAACTCGGCGTATTTTGCTGTTCAAAATCTATGGTTAAATTCATAAATTCGTCCAGGGCATCTTCAACCTCTACCCCTATACGATTGATAAATTTTTGCCGACCTTTTTTCGTTGACAGCATATAGTTATACAACTCATACGGACGCATATAATCCAACTTACTCAGCAAATATTGCAGTAACTCGTATATTTTGTGATATTCGGGTGTATCATTAAGACATGTCCACAACGGCTGATGATTTTTATGACGGCAGATTTTAATTAAATCATCGTCATCAAGACCGAACAGCGGCGATTTTAAGGTTTCTGCCAAAGACAAGTCATCATTCGGCAGCAACAAAAACTTACCCAGCGAAATCAAATCTTGCACGGCTATTTGGTCGGTCAATGCCATTTTATCGGCACCGCAGATATCAACACCCATTTTTTTGCAAGCGCGGATAAATTCTTCAACAAACGCATCCCGCTGACGCACCAAAACCATAAAATCCTTAAAATTAAGCGGATGGTCAGACTGACATGTTTCATTAACCATTGTTTTAATACGCTCGGCGATGGCTTCGGCTAATTTGGTACGCACCGAATCGCGCTTTTCCATTTCCATTGGTGGCAGAGAGTATGAATCATCCTGCACCTTAGTATTTTTTTCGGCAATAAACGGTGACCATATTTCAACATGTCCGAATTCACCGACACGATACGGGTCATGATTAACCGTTTTGCCTTTGGAAACCACACCTTTGGAGATTTCCAATGCGGAAAAGACCTTATTTACGGATTGTAAAATAGCCGGCGCCGAACGGAATGATACATCCAGATTTACAGTCTCAAATTTATGACCGCCGCTTCCTTTGAAATGTTCATACATATCGTCGAGTTTGTCCGGGTCGGCACCCTGGAAACTGAAAATAGACTGTTTGCGGTCACCCACCGAAAAGATTGTCCGGTTTTTATCGCTTGCGCCGATGTCAAAAAATTCTCTACTCAAATATTTGATAATATCCCACTGCCCCGGTGATGTATCCTGTGCTTCATCCAACAGTATATGGTCTATACCGCCGTCAAGTTTATATAATACCCATGCCGACGTTGACGGATTAGAAAGTAAACGGCGTGTCTGTGAAATCATATCATCATAATCCAGTACTGCCATTTGTTGTTTGCGGGCGGAATATTTTTCATTTAAGCTTTCGGCTATAATCAGAAAGTTTTTGGTTGACATGTACAACTTCAGACGTACCAATTTCCAATTCATTTCTTGTATGCGTTCTGCTTCTTTACGGACACGTTCAACTATTTCACTATCAACTTTTTGCGCATCTACGGCGGCTAAATTTACCATTACCGTATTATTTTTTGTTAAGAACATGGCCTGGTATTTATCGTAATCTTCGGCACATATGGTATGAGACATTATTTCTCCCAAAATATCGCATCGGCCTTTATCTGTTTTACCGCCGTATCGCCAAGCAGCCATATTTTGTTTCATCTCGGCCCAATCAACCGTTTGCATAAGCGATAATTTCAACATTTCTTCGCTGTCATCATCTCGAACACCGAGATGTTCGGCTAAAACCGGTAAAAATTTCCGTAATCCTTTGTACTTTTCAAAAAGTTCGATTATTTTGGTATAATTATCGGTAATATGTTCCATAACTTTTGAAAACGAATCTTCATTAGAATTATGCGTAAAAAAGGTTATTGCCTCTTCAACATCAGAATCTTTATCATATTTTCCCGACAAAAATTCCGATTTAATAGCGGCCAGTGCCGTTTCTTTACCGCGATCATCCAATAAATTAAAATACGGCGAAACGCCGGATTCAAGCGGAAAACGCTTTAACACTTCCTGACAGAAACTGTGAATTGTGTTGATTTTAATACCACCCGGCGTGTCCAATAAATCGGCAAACAAAATGCGAGCCCTACGCATATATTCTTCTTTTTTCTGCGGTGAATATGCTTTGCCCAACAAATCTTTAATATCTTTGTCCAAGGCCTCATCAGACATTACCGCCCATTTGCCCAAATATTCGGAAATACGATCGTACATCTGCACGGCGGCCGCCTTGGTATAGGTCAGACATAAAAGCTTTTGCGGTTCAACACCGGATAACAGCAAACGCAGTACTCTATCGGTCAGAACTTTGGTTTT
The DNA here is from genome assembly GCA_947167235.1 of uncultured Alphaproteobacteria bacterium. GTDB lineage: Bacteria > Pseudomonadota > Alphaproteobacteria > RF32 > CAG-239 > RUG410. The sequence continues at coordinate 34,949 of CAMVHF010000001.1, read as the reverse complement.
ACCGGTACCGGCCGAAGCCTCAACCCAAACGGAATGTGCTGGATTAGCGGCTCTCTGTTGTTGTTCTGTCGCCTTCTTTGAAAGATCTTCGCGCTTATTTTTAATTTCTTCTTTATTACTCATTTTCTGTTTCTCCGCCTCCATTATCATCATCTTTGACCGACCATTCCAAAAAACGTGATAAATGTTCGTAATCACTGTAAATCGGCTTGCTTGACGGAACCGGCTTGGTCAAATACGGTCTGTTTTCGTCATCATAAGCGATTATCAACTCGCGCAGTTTTTGTTCGATAACATCAATCGATTCTTTTGTTTTTTCCGAATTCATGCAGGTTTCTTTTTTGAAGGTCCAGTAGCGCAACGATTGTACATGTTTCGCTGGAACATCAGAAAAACCGCCATTCTCGGCAATCAACGCTTCTATCGGCAATTGCGGTGCTTTGCCGGTTATCATTTCTTTTTCCGAACGGCTCTGACCGGTTTTATAGTCAATGATATTTAAATGACCGTCTTTGGTTTCATCGACCCTGTCGGCCTGAGCCGTTACTTTAAAGTTTAAATCTTCAAAAGTATACGCACCTTTCGCTTCGTTATGAATGGTCTCTATGGTCGGACGATATTTTAATTCTTGTGCAACATACCATTCCATCGCCTTAACGAATCGCGGATACCAAAAAGCGCGTTGTTCCTGCGTTACATTTTCGGCATCAAAAGTAGCCTCACATATTTTAATAAATTCTTCTAACGGATTATCCGGCAATTGATGTTTGTGTTCATTATTAAATTTTTGCAAAATTTTGTGCACCAAATTACCGAAATCGTAAGATTTTGTTGTACGGTCTAAATCATCAAGCGGTTTAATTTTTAATATGTACTTTGCATAAATCGAGTAAGGATCACGCCACAGTGCCTCGATATAAGTTGCCGCTAATTCACGCGGACGCATATCGAGCGGCGGGCACGGACGCGGATACGAGATAGGTTTATATTCGCCTTGACGATCCAGCTCCTTAGCCCATACGGAATATTTTTTATCATATAAGAAATTATAACGTTTGGCCTCGGCACCGAAATTGGCCTTTAAGACAGTTTCAAATCGCAACCACCAACGTGATTTATTGGTCGGTGTATCACCAACACGTTCGGCACGGGTTATATAAACTTCCGGAGCATTCAGCAAATGCGCAAAATCAGCGGCAGCAACACCTATTGCCCGCTCGGGTGACGGCAGACCGAACGCTTGCTTCATCGGGCGCGACATCCACATATCAGCTTGCGGCAAATTAGGCCACTTACCTTCATTGGCTTCACCGATAACGGTTACATCATAACTTGCCAACCGTGCTTCTATCGGGCCGAGAATTTTAACACGCGGATGCAATCCGTAACGGGCACGAACACTATAACCTGACAGCACTTCAGTAAAAAAGGCGGCATATTCGTTGGTATTAATGGTATCTATAACATCACAACAGCTGTTGAATTCACTGACAAAATCTGCGGCAATATGGCCGTCATCTTTGCGCCAAATGATCTGTGGACCTCTTTTTTTATCTGTATCAGCCAGACTTTCGGCCACTTGAATATGGGTGGTAAAGATATCTTTGATATTAACCCTCGGCTGATTGTATAAATCAACAAGCGGCTGTATACGTTTTAAAAATTCATTTTGCAAAGCATCGGCTTCATTGCTTAATTTTTCTTTTCTGCGATAATACAATTCCAGATGGTCACGCGCCAGATTATATTTGCCCTGTTCCATACCGCATTTGGTAAACGGATGCTTCATTAAGGCAATTTGGCTGACTTGCGTATTGTTCTCAATATATTCGAGAATTAAGCGTAAATATGTGCCTATCGGCGTTAAATGCAACGGACGACCGGCAGAATCATCGGCTTCGATATTCCACTGCAACAATTCCGCGACGACTCGGCGCGCTAAATCACGGTCCATTGTTACCAACGCAGCAGTTTTTTCTGGTGTTTCCAGCGTATTGCGGATAATCAATGCGATAGCCTTTGCTTCTTGGCGTAAATCGGCGCAACTCATAAAGTGTATACCGTCAAACGCCGTTATCGGTAATCCTTCGTCGGTTAAATGTCTCCATTTTTCGGTTGTTTGAGCCGGACGCATAATTTCCGAGACAAGATGTTCCCGCCCGATATTTGCCGTTATGCATATATCTTCGATATCTTCCCGTTTAACCTGTAAACAATCCAGCAATTCTTTAAGTTCAAATTGCGGATGATTTTCATCCTTTGTAATTAACTGCCAAGATTCTTCATCAAGGCATCTGTCCAAACCGTATAAATACAGTTCGCCGTTCGGTAATTCACAAACGGTTTTCACCAATTCTTTTAATAAAGGATATGTCGCCGTCGTACCGGCAATAACAATTCTTTGCGTCGGTTTTGTATTGTGCCACAAACCTATTTGTGCTTCCAACAGTGCTTTGTTATATTCCGTTGTATCCGACTTTCCTTTTTCCGCCAAAATTTCCGGCCAGAATTTGGTAATAATTTGCAACAGTTTTAATGTTTCTTGCCAGTGATCGGCATATTCTTCCGCCACTATTTTCTTCAAATCGGCAAAATCCAAATTTCTGTTTTTAACCGTATCCATCAGTGCTTTTAAGTTTTGAGCCAGACAATATGCTTGTGCCAAAGAAATATTCTGCACCCCGAGTTCGTGCCTTTGCATAATAAGCCGTGTCAGCGTAAAAATGATTTCCTTATTGTCTGCCATCGGTTTAATACTGCTTAAAATATCGGCATTACCTGTCAAAAAAATTTCATCTTCTTCAACATCCATAATCGGTGCTATTTTCGGCAAAATCGTCGGTTTCAGTTCATGCTGGCGCAAAAAGGCTTCGGTCAGACTTTGACAAGCGCGTCGTGTCGGCAGCAAAATCAATACTTTCGATAATTCGGTTTGATTATCGGCATATTGTGTTAAAAAACGCTCGGCCAAAACATCTACAAAAGAAGCACCGGCACTGATATTATAGATTTTATATGTCATACGCAATCCTTATAAATTTGAGATATATTCCTTAAACTTTTGCATAGCTCGACCACGATGCGAAATTTTGTTTTTATCATCGTGGCTCATTTGCGCAAAACTGCAGGAATAACCGTCTGGTATAAACAGTGGATCATAACCGAATCCGCCTTCACCGCGCATTTTTTCGCGTGAGATTTGACCATCGACGCGTCCTTCAAAAAGATGATATTCCCCGTTCGGATAGGCTAAAGAAACCACACAGGCAAAGTGCGCTTTACGGCTCGGATTACCGCTTTTTTCCATTTCGGACAGTAAAATATCCATGCCTTTATCAAAATCGCGGTTAGGTGCATAACGTGCCGAATAAACACCCGGCGCGCCGTTTAAGGCATCAACGCACAAACCGGAATCGTCGGCAATACACGGTAAACCGGTTGCTTTCGCAATGGTTTGCGATTTCAAAAGTGAATTTTCGGCAAACGTTGTACCGGTTTCTTCTACATCCGGTAAATCCATATCCGCCGCCGATTTGACCTTAATACCGAGCGGTGCCAACATTTCGGATACTTCGGCAATTTTACCGGCATTATGACTGGCAAAAACCAATTCTTTAATTTTCATCTTACTCTCCCAAAACTTTTTTCTGTAACGTAATAATTTGATGTATGCCCGATTTAGCCAAGCGGAACAGCTCGTTAAATTCGGCTTCGTTAAAAGTTGCCCCTTCGGCCGTTGCCTGCAATTCAACAATCCGATTGCTTTCGGTCAGCACAAAATTGGTATCAGCATCGGCATGCGAATCCTCGGCATAATCCAAATCCAAAACCGGTTCGCCGTTGCAAATACCGCAAGAAACAGCCGCCACATACTCTTTAACCGGATTACGCGGCAAGCGCCCTTCTTGCACCAGCTTTTGTAATGCTAAGTATAACGCCACGAACCCGCCAGAAATTGACGCAGTCCGTGTGCCGCCGTCAGCTTGCAGAACATCACAGTCGATTTTTATACTGATTTCGGGCATCGCGTACAAATCCACCGCCGCGCGCAGTGAGCGACCGATTAAGCGTTGAATTTCATGAGTACGACCGCCGGCACCTTTGGTTTCGCGGGCAACTCTGGTTTGAGTCGAGCGTGGCAATAAGGCGTACTCGGCCGTTACCCAACCTTTATCTTGCCCTTTTAACCATGCCGGCACTTCATTTTCAACCGAAGCCGTGCATAAAACATGTGTATTGCCGCATTTGATAAGGCAAGAGCCTTCGGCATAAAGATTAACATTCGGAATAATTTCCAAATCCCGCATTTGTTCTGATGTTCTGCTGTTTTGGCGCATAATTGTTTCCTTTCGTGAATATAAACAATCTTACGCCGCTAAGACTGTTTAATTATGTTGCTGTTTTGCCGGACGAGCCGTCTCGCTTTGTTGTTTTCGATAGAAGTTATTAATGGCGGCAACAACGCGTTTGACCGTGTTTTCAACTTTTTCTTCATGAGTTTCGACAACGATGTCCGCTTCGGAATAATACGGATATTCTTCCGTTATATATTCCTGTAACTTGGCTTTAACCGTATCATTATCGCCAAGTAAAAACGGACGACGCGTGCGACCGGCCGTACGATGATACAGCGTGTCTATATCGGCTTTAAGCCAAATGGTAAGCGCATGATTTTTTGCCAATTCTCTGGTTTGCGACGCCACAAACGAACCGCCGCCCGAAGCCAAAACGCAAGGCGAACCTTGCAGTAATCTTTTCATCACTCTTTCTTCACCGGCGCGATACTCTTTTTCACCAAAGCACTTAAGCACATCGACAAGTGACAGACCGGCAGCTTTTTCTATTTCCTGATCACCGTCGATAAACGGCAATGACAACCGACGCGCCAATCTCTTTCCGACGCTGGTTTTTCCGCTTCCCATCAAACCGACCAACAATATTATTTTATCAATTCTCGGCATTTCTTATTTCTTTTTATTTGTTCACTATTGACTAACCATATAACCTTGTTAATATATAATCAATATTTTTTAACAGCTTATGAGGAAAAATAACAATGCGAAAAACATATTCCACAACAAATAATTCCAAAGTCATTTTTTATGCCGTTGTTTTAGCGGTTATTTTAGGAATCGGTTTTGTTGTCGTTCAGGATATCAAAGTTCCGACCGAACATATTTCCCAAGAAATTACAGTTAAACTCGAAAAATAAATGTTAGGTCCGCAAATCGATAATTTTTTGCAAATGATGGCCGCCGAGAAAGGTGCGGCTCAAACTTCCATTGCCGCTTATGAACGCGATTTGCGACAATTTATCGAGTTCGGGCCGTTTATTGCAGACAACAGCTTATCCGAAGCCGGTATTAAAGATTTTTTACAGGATTTACATTCTCGGGGATTCACACCGCGCACAATTGCCCGCAAACTGTCGGCTATTAAAGAGTTTTGTAAATTTTTATATTCGGAAAAAATCATTGATAATAATCCGGCACAAAATATCTTAACGCCTAAACAAGAAAAACCTTTGCCCAAATTTTTAACGGTTGATGAAATCAATAATATCATTACCGCGGCTAAAAGCAGCGATGATTACCGAATTCATCGAATTGCCGTCATGATTGAACTTATGTATGCAACCGGTCTGAGAGTATCGGAGTTGGTTGCCTTGCCGCATAACGCCGTCAACTACAAAAAAAATATCGTGACCATATTCGGTAAAGGCAGTAAAGAACGCCTTGTTCCGCTGGCGGAGCACACCGCACATACCTTACAAAAATATCAGACGCTGCGTCAAAACTTTATCAAAAAAAACGGCGAATCGCCGTGGTTATTCCCGTCTTTAATTGCCGTCGACGGTCATTTGACGCGTGATGCCTTTTTTAAAGATATTAAAAACCTGGCCGTCCGATGCGGTATATCGCCGTCACGCGTTTCACCGCATGTGTTACGGCACTCGTTTGCCACGCATTTATTAAATAATGATGCCGATTTGCGCTCGGTACAAAAAATGCTCGGACACGAAAATATAACCACAACCGAAATTTATACCCACATTACATCGCAAAAACTCATTAACAGCGTTTGCGCCAAACATCCGTTGGCTCAATTTAAGGAGGAAGACGAATAGTGGCTAAAAAAATCAACATCAGCTCTGAACGCAAATCAAAAGATTTAACCAGTATCAGCAAAACCGTTTTGCCGATTGCTAAACAGCTTTTGGGCGCACGCGGTTTTATGGAAATTGATTTGCTGACCAACTGGAAATATATCGTCGGTGACGAGCTGGCGCAATTCAGCTTGCCGCAAAAGCTGACCTTTCGCAAAGATGAGCGCACCGACGGCAGTTTGACCGTATCGGTATTAAGCGGCGCTTTTGCCATGGAAATCAAACAAAACGAGCCGAGAATTTTAGAAAAAATCAATGCTTATTTCGGCTATAAGGCTGTCAGCAAACTTAAAATTTTGCAAAACGGCGATCCGCAAAATTTTTTATTGGGCAAAAAAAGCATTGATAACGTGAAAAAAAGTCTTGTAACCGAGACGGAAGAATCTTATATTACGGAATTAACAAAAGATGTCGACCATCCCGAATTAAAAGAAACGCTCAAAAATTTGGGAATTGCGGTTATGAGCCGACACAAAAAATAGGAGTATCGTTTTGGAAAATATAATCAAAAAAATAAGCAGCACATTGTCTTTGATTGTTGTTTTTTTCATCGCAGGTTTGTTTTATTTCAATTTCAAAGGATTTGCTTATATCGACGGACGGATTGTTTATCTTAAACCGGATGCCGAAGCGGCCGTTAAAAACGGCATTGCCACGGTTTTACCTGAAAATGTTGCCATTAATGTTTCGCAAAAATTTGCGCTCGGTTCTGCCAGTGCGCCTTTGACATTGTATGAATACTCTTCTTTGGGGTGTCCGCATTGTGCCGATTTCCATAACGATATATTACCTAAGTTAAAGAGTGAATACATTGATAACGGACAACTTCGTGTTATCTTTGTTAATTTTCCGTTAGATAAAAAGTCGATGAAAGCTGCTTTGCTGTCAAATTGTCTGACGTATGAAAATTACTTTGGTTTCCTGCATCGTTTGTTTGACCGTCAACGTTTTTGGTGGCTGGACAGTGATGATGAACAATTGGTTCGTTATGCCGCCGAATACGGATTATCATATAATGAAGCTCAGGCTTGTATGAATGATGATAATACCGCACAGGAAATTGTTTCAAACCGTCAGGAAGCTATTACGCGCTTAGGTATTAAAGGAACGCCGGCTTTCTTCTTTCAAGGTCATGACGGCAATGAAATTGTATATGGCGTACCAAACTACGATGATTTGAAAAAATATATCGAAAGTCGTTTATCTCGTATGTAATTTTCGGGTTTTCTCATGGCTGATTTACCTCAAGATTTGCAAAAACTTGATGAGAGGATAAATTCTCTCAAAGCCCGAAATGAGAAAAAAACAATCAAGACCGATACCATACGCAAATATAACATCGGTATACAAACGATAACGGATTTTATTGCACCGATTTTTATCGGTTTATGTATCGGCTATTTAATAGATAAATTTTGCTTGACGATGCCGATTTTTATAATAATTTTTGCTTTTTTTGGATTTGCTGCGGGAATCTTAAACATTTATAAATTATATAACGGTATAAATAATGGCACGCAGGAGTAATTTATGGAAAACCCTTTAGAGCAATTTGAAATTAAGCGGATAATTCCTTGGGAAGTAAACGGATTGGATTTATCATTTACCAATTCGGCTTTATGTATGGTTATTACCGTTGCTTTTGTTCTTCTGTTTTTTGGATTTTGTTTAAGAAAACGCAGCATTGTTCCGACAACCGGACAAGCCGTATCCGAAGCCGTTTATGATTTTATTCAGGGGATGATCGGTGAAACAATGGGAAAAGACGGCGTTAAATATTTTTCATTTGTCTTCACGTTGTTTACTTTTATTGCCTGCGGTAATTTATTGGGTTTATTCCCGTACAGTTTTACTTTCACATCGCATATTGCCGCCGTCGGTACACTATCGATATTTTGTTTACTCTTAAACATATTTTTCGGATTAAAGCACCGCGGCTGGGAATACTTCAGAACATTCTTTCCGCATGATGTGCCTTGGGTTATGGCGCCGCTTATCGTACCTATTGAAATTTTATCACTGTTATCCAAACCGTTCAGTCTGACAATTCGTCTGGCGGTTAATATGTCCGTCGGACACATTACGCTCAAAATTTTGGGGTCGTTTGTCGTTCTTTTAGGTATTTTCGGTGCTATTCCGTTGGTCGTGGATATGTGTATCATTATGTTTGAAATGTTTATCGCTTTATTGCAAGCCTATATTTATACCGTGCTCAGTTGCGTATATTTGAGTCAGGCAATAACCGAAGAATAAGAATTAACTACTTTAACTAACGAAAGGATTTAATATGGAAAACGAAATTTTACAAGATAAATCGGCTGCATATATCGCTGTCGGTCTTTGTGCCTTAGCCATGACGGCCGCCGCAATCGGCTTATCAAAATTGTGGGTATCTTTAATCGAAACAGTAGGTCGCAATCCGCAAGTTAAAAAAGATGTTCAAAGTTTCGGCTTTATCGGTATGGGTTCAATCGAAGCCATTGCTTTGTATATGTTCGTTGTTGCTATTTTGATGATTTTCTTCTGATTTCGGGTAAAATATGCCACAGATTGACGTCTCTACATTTTTATCGCAAGCTTTTTGGCTCCTCGTGTGCTTCTGCACACTGTGGGGATTGTTGTCTGTGTGCATTACGCCTAAATTAACCGATATCATCGAACAACGTAAGCGTAAAATTAATGACTTTATTCAAAAAGCCGAGCAGTTACGTTCGCAAGCCGAGCAATCTTTACAGTCTTATAATCAGGCTATAACGACGGCTAAGGCCGCGGCCGAAAAAGAAATCGCCGACAGCAAAAAAGAATTAGATGCTTATCTGGCTAAATCGGAGCAAGATCTGACCGTTAAGCTTCATAAAAAAATTCAACTACATGAAGCTGCTCTTGAAGAAGAAAAGCAAGTTGCTTCGCAGCAGATTGTCATTGTGGCTCAAGATTTGGCACTGGATATCGTCAAAAAGTTTGGTTTCGGTAAAATCACCAAGCGTGATATTGCTAAAATAGCAGAAAAGGAGGGGCTGAATGGATGAAGAAGCAGTAAACTCTCCGGTTGCCGAATCCTTTCAAGAAACATTATCGAAAGGTAATGAATTAATTGATGCAACGCAAAATGCGATTATTGATGCTGCCGAAAACGTTACCGGTATTTTTGATGCCGCTACCGCCAAAACAGTAGCTTCCGAAGCACATCTTGAACCTTTCTATACGGAAATCGAATTCTGGGTAGGTATGGCTTTTGTATTGTCGGTTATCGTTTTATTGAAGCCGCTGTTTCTTTTTATTCGCAGTGCTTTGCAACGTCGGATTCAAAATGTTGCGCAAGCTATTGATGATGCCGTGAAGCTCCGCGATGATGCCCAGATACTTTTGGCGGATTATGAACGTAAATACCAAAATGCCGCAAAAGAAGCTCAAGAAATTATCGATAATTCCCGCATAAGCTTGGAGAGGTTCAAGAAAACCGAACTGGCAAACTTGCAGGAAAGTTTGAAATTAAAAGAAAAAGAAGCTGAGCGTCGTATCAAAACTTCGACAGCAAAAGTACAAAATGAAATCAATTCTTCGGCAAGTGTGTTATCTGTTCAATTGGCACAAAAGGCTATTCAAAAATACTTAAAAGAAACCGACCAGAGCCGACTTATTGATGATGCCATTGATGAATTGGATAAATTTATCGCATAAATAGGCGCTTTAATTTTGAGAATCATACTTTGCAATAAAAAAGCCTCGGAAGTTCCGAGGCTTTTGATTTTTTATCGGCGATAATATTAAATTTCGCCGGCAGCGTAACGCTTAGCCATTTCAGAAAGCGGAACAGCCTTAATCTTGTCGGCCTGTCCGGCAGCACCGAATTGAATATAGCGATCTTCGCAAACTTTTTGCATTTCTTCGATTGCCGGTTTCAAGTATTTACGCGGATCGAATTCAGACGGTTTTTCATTGAATAAACGACGAATAGCGCCAGTGATAGCCATACGCGAATCGGTATCAACGTTAACTTTGCGTACACCGGATTTAATACCGCGAACGATTTCTTCTACCGGAACACCGTAAGTCTGCGGAATTTGACCGCCGTAAGCGTTGATTAAGTCTTGCAGTTCTTGCGGAACCGAAGAAGAACCGTGCATTACCAAGTGGGTATTCGGCAATTTGGCATGAATTTTTTCAATAACATCAATAGCCAAGATTTCACCATCCGGTTTACGGGTGAATTTGTAAGCGCCGTGAGAAGTTCCGACGGCAACAGCCAAAGCATCCAAATGCGTTAAATTAACGAATTCGGCAGCTTCATCCGGATCGGTAACCAAACGTTTTTTATCTAATTTACCTTCAGCACCGATACCGTCTTCTTTATCGGCTTTACCTGTTTCCAACGAACCGATAACACCCAACTCGCCTTCAACCGAAGCGCCGACAGCATGTGCGCGGGCAACAACTTCTTGAGTAACGCGAACATTGTATTCAAACGAAGACGGAGTTTTACCGTCAGCTTCCAGCGAGCCGTCCATCATAACCGAAGAAAAGCCGTTAACAATGGCTGATTGGCAAATATTGACGCTTGAACCGTGGTCTTGGTGCAAACAAATCGGCAATTCCGGAAACATTTCGATACCGGCTTCAATCATGTGACGAATCATCGGATCGCCGGCATATTTGCGGGCACCGGTCGATGTTTGGATAATAACCGGCGCATTTACTTTTTTAGCTGCCTGTAATACAGCCAAAATTTGTTCCATGTTATTGATATTAAAAGCCGGAACACCGTAATTATGCTCGGCAGCGTGGTCAAGAATCTGACGCATAGAAACTAAAGGCATATTTATCTCCTCTAAAAATTAATTTTTAACTGGCTTGAATATAGGCGATTTATAAATTTTTGCAAGAAGTTTTTATCTGTTCAGACTCTGCATTTGATAAAAACGATAATAAGCGCCTTTGGTTTTGAGCAATTTTTCGTGTGCGCCTTCTTCGATAATCTTACCATTATCCATCACAACTAATCTATCCATTTCTTTCAAAGTAGATAATCGATGGGCAATAGCTATTACTGTCTTGCCTTTCATTAATTTTTTAAGCGATTTTTGAATGTATTGTTCGCTTTCGCTGTCCAACGCCGACGTTGCCTCGTCCAAAATCAAAATCGGCGCATTTTTCAAAATAGCCCGGGCTATGGCAATTCGTTGCCGTTCACCGCCCGAAAGCATAACACCGCGCTCGCCGACTTTGCTGTCATAACCGTTCGGCAAATCTTTGATAAACTCATCGGCATACGCCATTTGAGCGGCTTTAATAACTTCTTCATCGGTAGCATTCACATTGCCGTAACGGATATTTTCCATAATCGTGCGGTTAAACAACGTTGTGTCTTGCGGAATAACCGCTATTTGCGCGCGTAAACTGTTTTGACGCACTTGACGGATATCTTCACCGCCGACGGTGATTTTGCCACCGGTCACATCAAAGTAACGTACCAACAACTTAATCAATGTTGATTTACCGCTGCCGGAATGGCCGACCAACCCGACTTTTTCACCCGACTTAATGCTAAGATTAAAGTCCTTAAATAAATCATCTTTATTGTTATAATGGTAGGATATGTTATCAAACTTAATAGCTTTACCGCGCATTTTGATATTGTGTGCATCCGGTGCATCATTTACCATACAAGGCTGGAAAATTAATTCCAATCCGTCTTTAACTTGTCCGTATAGTTGCGCAAATTCGCCGGCAAAAAAGCCTATATTGTTAACTTCCATCATTAAGCCGTTTAACAGGGCCGTCGTCATTACAACATCGGCCAATTCCAAACGACCGAGGTACCAGCTGTAAAATACGGAAACACATGATAAAAGATAAGCGCTGTAAAATACGCATTTTCCCTCTAAATCGAATAGAGCATCTTTGGTTCGTTCGTCCTGTTCCGTGCGTACTGCTTTGCGCAATACGGAATAAAATTTGCTTTTTTCGTAAAAATAATTGGCAAAGCTTTTTACCAAATCAGAGTTGGTAACCGTATCAATGAATATACCGTCCGTTTCGGCATGGAATCGGGCGCGTTTTTCGGCAAACGAACCGATTTTACGCCGGATATAGATGATTGCCGCCATAAAAATCAAATTTAAGACCGAAATGTAAATTCCCGTCAGCCAGTCGGCACGGCAAATCAGAAACAAACTGACCGCTATTCCCGTGATCGGTCGAATTAAACCAAAAACCAGATGACCGTATATATCCCGAATTCCCGAAACGATATTTTTGGTTTTAGAGGCAACCTTACCGGCCATTTCTTCGTTAAAAAACGTTACGGATTGATGATGTACCGCCATAAAAATGTCTTTATAAACAAGACTTGAAAAATACGGTTGGAATTTACCTCCCGTATAGCGCCAGATATAATTGGCAAGTCCTTCGGCAATCAAAAAGAATGCCAACAGGCCTATATAAAATATAATGTCGGTTAAAATATTTTTATCATCGGCATACTTCGGCAATAAACCGATTGTCTGCGCCATTGCATAAACTTCGCCCCGATCGGCTATACTGCGGGCAATTATGCCAAACAAAATTACGCCGGCCATAACTTTGGTTTTTCTTAAATATTTAAATATAAAAGCAAAAACACTCATTTATAAATATCTTTTCTTCTTTTCTTCAAGCGGCTTAATTTTTCGCTGACTTTGCCGGTATCTTGTCCGGTATGCATCAGGCGGTCATACATTCTTTCGATTTCTTTTTCCAAGTATGCCATTTCGATTTCATCTTGTAAAAACTGCTTATCTTCATCCGCACCCTGTTCATTGATGCGCGTAATGTGCATCATCACATGATCAACATCCATATCATAGTTGGTTTTCATCTTAATAAAATAAGGTAATTCATAAACAAGCTGACGGGCGTTTGCATAAGCTTCTTTGCCGTTGGCGCACTTGTTATATCGATACTTCAACAAGCGAAAAGCCACTTCCAATTCATCAGCATCATCCACCACAATAAACGGCACCGGCTCGGCAAACCCTTCATATGCCATAAATTTAAGATATTCAAGCAAGTGATGAAAAAAACCGTTGATATTATAGATAATAAAAGGTTTCATCGGCAACATATCATCTTGCATCGCCACACAGTCATAAGCGAGTTCATCCAAAGTTCCGACGCCGCCCGGAGCAAACACCACAAAATCAGCCTTCAACAGCATGCGCTTACGTTCTTCCAAGCTTTTGGCGACAACGATATCCATTTTTTGAATCAAGCTGTCATCTGTCTGATACAGCGCAAAATACTTAGATGTTGTTATGCCTTGTATGGGAGCTTCTTCATTTTTATTTTGCTTACTTTGCCTTTTATTCCAGCCGTCTAAAACACCGCGGGCAACAGCCCCCATAATACCGCTGTTCGATAAACCGAAATCAAGCTTGAATTCCATTTTAACGATTTTCTTGCCTAAATTATAGGCTTCTTGGGCATAGATTTCATCATTACCGGAACGTGAACCGCCGGCAACAAAAACGCGAATGCCCTCTTTACGGTTTTCTTCTTTAAACTTTTCAATGACGTCATTATCAGCGGCAGTCATATTACAACTCCTCAATATCTCCCTGTTGCTGACCGGCATAAAATTCGGCCACATACTGATCCAGTGTATCATTTTTTATAGCATTACGCAAGCCTTGCATTAAGCGTTCATAATAACGGATATTATGCCACGTTAACAACATAACGCCCAAAATCTCGTTGCATTTATGCAAATGATGCAGATAAGCGCGTGAATAATGTGAACAAAGCGGACAATCGCAACCTTCTTCCAGCGGACGCGGATCTTCACGATGACGGGCATTGCGAATATTTATCGGTCCGTATTTGGTAAACGCCTGTGCCGTACGACCGGAACGAGTCGGCATAACGCAATCAAACATATCAACACCGCGCAGTACGGCACCGACAATATCATCCGGACGGCCGACGCCCATTAAATAGCGCGGTTTATCCTCCGGCAACATATCCGGTGCATAATCGAGCACTTCAAACATTTTCTCCTGACCTTCGCCAATAGCCAAACCGCCGATGGCATAACCGTCAAAGCCGATTTTCTTCAATTCTTCGGCTGATTCGGCACGCAAATCTTTATAAACATTGCCTTGCTGAATGCCGAAAATACCATAACCGTCGCGATCAATAAAAGCTTCTTTACTGCGTTTGGCCCAACGCATTGACATACGCATTGATTTGGCACAATCTTCATACGTTGAAGGATAAGGTGTGCATTCGTCCAAACACATCGTTATATTCGAATCCAGTTTATACTGAATTTTCATCGACTCTTCCGGACTTAAGAAAAATTTTGTACCGTCAACATGTGAGCGAAAAGTTACACCGTCCTCTTTTAATTTGCGTAAACCGCTCAAGCTCATAACCTGAAAACCGCCGGAATCGGTCAAAATCGGCTTATCCCAATTCATAAACTTATGCAGTCCGCCCATTTTTTCAACCAAATCGGCTCCCGGACGCAACATCAAATGATAAGTATTACCGAGCAGAATCTCGGCACCGGTCGCGGCGACGCTTTCCGGCAACATGGCTTTAACCGTGCCGCATGTTCCCACCGGCATAAATGCCGGCGTATTGACCACTCCGTGCTTTGTGATTAAGCGTCCCAAACGGCTTTTGCCGACTTTTTTATCTATCTCGAATTTTAATCCCATGTTTTATCCTCTGTATACTTGACTGCGTGGCGGTACAGGATTCCCTATACCTTTTTCAATATTGCTTTTATGAACATAACCGATTTCACCGTTATCCAACATTATCCGCAACCATGCTTTATTGAAGGTATGTCCCGTTATGCGAACCGTCTGTCCCTGTTTACCTTCAAGCATAGGTGTATAACGATTATCCGGTCCGTAGTAAACCGTACAATCGCGGCTGAAATGAACCAAATATTCGGTGCTGTTTCTGTCACTGTCAACCTTGATAATATGGCTTTCGACCATATCCGATGGCACAATCCGTCCGCTGATCATTACAGCCTCATAATATCCGTCACTGACTGTTTTATTAAGTTGAAACAGACCTTGTTTGGCAAATATAAGCAAAACCGCAAAAACGGCAAACATAACCAATACCGAAGGGAACAGAAATTGCCGACGTTTCAACTCGGTATCATTCCAATAAGGTATGGTTACTTTTTTTTGCGGCGTATAATCCAATGTTTCGATAAATTTGGTTATCTGCTGCGAAATCTGAGCATCAAAACGTCCCATAACTTCGGCCTGCTTTGCATATATCCATGCCATTTCAATATTATTTTCCTGCTTATATGCCACCGCGTTATGAACAAGCAACTTCAAATTATCCATATCCAATGCTTTTGCCGCTCGAATATTAAATTTAATTGCATCTATCGTTTTAGTAAAGCCTCCTTTACCCCACCAACCGCCGAGCCAATTGGATATAGATGTCGATAAAACCATATTACCGGCCTCTTTTATATTGCAAATATCCTTAGTTTCTTTAACCTCGCAATCCGCACCCTTGCCTTTGACTTTACGTTGTTTCAGGACTCGTAATGCCGCATCCTGTTTATCGGCCTGATTTTTATAAATTTTCAAGGAACCCAATGTCGGAAAATCTTTTTCAGTGTAGACAATGGAAAGTAAGTCATATTCGGCGCGTTTTTTAGCATCGTTTAAAACTTCATAAGCAACCGATACTTTTTGGAAAAGTTCTAACGCATTCGGCGCTTCATTATGATCCGGATGCCAAAATTTTGCCTTTTCATAATATTGGCGTTTAATGAGTGCCGGATCGGCATCCGGTGCCACGCCTAAGACATCATAATAACCTAAAGCATCATATTTTCCACTCATTATCTTCTCCCTGTCCGAGCAACCTTTGCGCAATATTCATCATGTCTTCCGCCGCCTCCGAATTAGGGTATCTGTTCAGTAACAAAGCATGGTTACGAATGGCATCCCTGACACGGGTATCTCGACGAATAACACCCAACAAACGCGGCGTCGATTTAATAAATTGTTCGCATGCGCGGCGCAAAGTACTATACGTTTGCAATCCTTCTTCATACGAATTAGCATAGTTTACGACAATTTGCAAACTTTTATATTTATATGTACTGACCGCATCTTGCAAAAATTTGTATGTTGATACCAAATTTGACGGATCGTTGGTGCAAACCAGTATCAGATTGGCATTTTGCGGTACAAAATGAGTAATAATTTTATCGGAAGTCGGCATATCAATAATAACTTTATCATAGTTTTGCGCCGTGATAATCAAATCTTCGCGTAAAATCTGCAATCTTCCGGTCGGTAGTGTATCCAATATTTCGCTTCCGGCCGTACCGCCGACAATATCAAAATTTTTCTTATTAACCGGTAATATCGCTTGATTAAAGCAATATTGTCCCTCCGCTACATCATCCAGAGTTACCTTACCAGCCAAACCTGTTTGAAAACTTATATTAGACAATCCGTTATCGGCATCAACAACCAAAACGCTGTGATGTAATTGATTAACGGCTTGTGCTAAAGTTACGGCAAACCACGTTTTACCCATGCTTCCGACACCGGAGGCTATGGCTAAAATATTGTTGCTCTGAAGCAAAAATAAGTTTTTATCTACATTTACCATCTTGTACTTTTTGTTTTTATTTTATATTATGTTACAAAAGAATTGTTTTTATGCAATTGGTTAAAATAATTTTAACACAATTTATTTACGATTTAACAGATAAGATATTCAGTTGAGGTGCATCATGAGAAAATTTTGGCTTGTCATTTTATCTTCTGTCCTTTTATGCCACAGTGCCCTTGCCGAGGATAATGATAAACTCATCCAAAAAATAAATTATCTTAATGAAACTGTACATATTTCCGGCTTGCCGGATTTTCCGCCTTTTTCTTTTTTCGATTCTTCAGACGGTCGTCCGCGTCTGGAGGGAGCTTTTATCAATCCGCTTTCCGACGCAATGAAAAAACGTGAAGTTAAATTCAAATTGGAAGAAATTCTTGACCCGCACGATCTTGATATCAAAATGATTTTAATTGACGTGCGTGCCGGAAAATACAATATGTTTATCGGTGCCAATTCCGATACAAAACTTTATAAAGGCTTGGAACTTATTTACCCGTCTGTTATATCCAATCCGATCCATCTGATTACAATGCCCGATAACAGCTCAAAATTCAAATCTTTCGAAGATGTGAAAAAATTTAAGGGAGTTGCCTGCCGTGAAGAGTATTTCAGTGACTTTGTTTTACGAAAACTCAAAGAAATGAATATAACATTTGTTGATTCTTCGTATGAGGCTTACAGACGTTTATTTACCGGCGAAGCCGACTTCATGCTCGGAAGTTTATATTACAATCGTATAGCTGCCAGTCGATACGGTATTGAAAGATATTTATCTTTTTCGAAAAAACCGATTTGGAAAATTCCGGTATTCTTAGCCTTATCAAAAGTTATGCCTAAATTATCCGAATACCTTAAAGCTTTTCAAGAAATTTTATCTTCGCCTGAATTTTCAATGGCTGTTAAACAAGAAATTATTCGCCTTGTTGAAAAAGAAATAGCTCAAAATGACGGTATTGTTCCGCCTTCATTTGCCTCAACGCCGGAAAATACCGAAGATGAGCAAGAAGAGGTTGAAGAAACGAATAATAATGTTGAAAATAAAACAAAATCGGGACATATTGTTGAAAAAGAGGAAGTTCAGCAAAAAACATTCGATGAAGTTTTGGAAGACTTATAAGGAGGCAATATGGTTCTTTTAGTACACAGCAGCATTTCGCCGCACAGTCGTAAAGTTCGGATTTTAATGGCCGAAAAGAAGATGCTGTTTGTTTTAAAAGAAGAAATACCATGGGCATTATCAAAGGATATTATGAAAATAAATCCGGCAGGAGAATTACCGGTATTTATTTACGACGGAAATATTATCTCGGGTAATTACGCCATTACGGAATTTCTGGAAGAAACCTATTCTCAAAACCGAATGATCAGCGGCAGCAATAAAGATCGTGCCGAAATCAGACGCCTTATCGATTGGTTTGACAATAAGTTTTATCGTGAAGTTTATCAGTATATTGCCGGTGAAAAAATTTATAAGCGCTTTGCTTTGCACCAACCGCCCGAATCTAAGCGTATTAAGGCAGGTATTAATAATTTGCGCTTTCATTTGGAATATATTGACTGGATTGTCGAACGCAACAATTATCTGGTCGGCAGTGATTTTTCTTTGGCCGATATCAGTGCTGCAGCACAGCTCTCCATCATAGACTATCTTGGCGATGTGCCATGGGAAGATTATAAAAATGCAAAATTATGGTATTCCAAAATAAAGTCACGTCCGAGCTTTAAGGAAATTCTTAATGACCGGATAAAAGGCATTTACCCGTCCAACCACTATACAGATCTGGATTTTTAGTATGAAAAAATTAATCAGTGCATTTTTATTGTTATTTTTAACCGCCTGCTCGACATGGGGCGGGAAAGGACAGATTATTTATAACTGGGAACGTGAAAATACCGGTGTGGCAAAATTTTCACGCGATCATTCCGAATGCTTGCGTGAAGCCGAAGGTTGGTTTCATTGGCCTAATTTTAAGAGCTTATTTTACAGTGAAGAGTATCGTTATGATATTCACGTCGACTGGCATAAAGAAAAAGGTATTTGGGCAAGCTATGTTCCGTACCGCGGTGCTTCGCCGCTGCTTGTCAACTCTATTCGTGATTCGGCTGATTCAAATCCGCGCGACTATCGTCTGTGTATGGAAGGAAAAGGTTATTGGCATCGAACATACGACATTCCGTCGACAACCAATTTATTTGTTTACAAACCGCAAAAACCTTCGGATCAAAACTTCCTTGAACGGCCTAATTATTGGTAAAATACGCCGATGGCTTTATAGTAAGCCGCAATGTTTTGACAGATTAAACTTTGACCGTCAATATATGTATTCTCGGCAGCGATAACATTTTGTCGCGCCAGCAAGACATCGGTAAAATCCGTCAGACCGCTTTCGTATTGCTTTAATTTTAATTCCGAATTTTTGCGCATTTCCGACAATGCTTGAGCCTGTTGTTGATTTATTTTGATGCTGTTTTTATAATTTGTCATGGCATTTTTTAACTCATTAACGGCTTGAGTTACGGTGCTTTTATAGTTCAGATAGGCTTCTTCCTTAAGCAATTTTTGTAATTTAATATTGTTTTGCAGTTTGTTCCAATCCAAAAGCGGCAGAACCGCTGTCGGCGTGTAGCTGTACGTTTGGCTTGACGAATTAAATAAATCACCGTTATTTTTCGCGGCATACCCCCACAATGCCGAAAGGTTTACTGCCGGATATAATTTGGCTACTGCCTTGCCGATAAGGGCATTTTGTTGTATAAGGTTTTGCTCGGCAGCCGCAACATCCGGTCGGCGACGAATAATATCAGCCGGCAAATCATACATTGCATCATCCTTAAAGCGCGGATGTGCCTTTAAGATTTTAATTTCATTTGTATTAAGGTTCAAATGTGACGGTAAAGTATCCAGCAAAACCGCCAAGGCATTTTTATATTGCTCAACTTGCCCCGAAAACTCGGGAATTTGTGCGGTGGTCGTATTTACAAGATATCGTGCCTGATTATAATCGGTTTCACTAACAAGCCCGTTTTTATATTTGACAGATACAATATCCAGTAATTTCTTTTGTAAATTTACATTTTTTTGTGCGGCATGCAACTTTTCGAGATTTTGTGCCAATTTGACATAGTTTATGATAATTTCGGCCGTTACGACCAATTTAACATTCTCTATATCGTATTTTTGCATCTTGATAACTGCCTCGTCGGCTTCAGCCTGTCGGCGACCTTTGCCCCAAATATCTATTTCCCATGCGGCATCAAAACCCGCAGAAAAATAATCCGAATCTGCGGCCGGTCCTATATTTTTGCTGGCTTTTTCATATTGATATCCGCCGGTCAGATTAATCTGCGGCCAATAATCCGTCTGATTAACGGCTTTGGTAATTCGAGCCTGTTTTAAGCGCAATATTGCCGTTTGCACATCGACATTGGCGGATAATCCTTTATCGATCAGCTCTTTCAACTGCGGATCGGCAAAAAAATCGTACCATAGATGCCTTTCGGATATTTCAGGCTGCAATTTTAATTCCGATTGTATCATTTCATCAGGATAAATATTTAGGGATTCATAGTCGGGACCAACCGTGCAAGCGACAACACCGAAACACATGATCAAAACCGATTTACGCATTCTTGCCTCCTTTTTGCGGTGCAAAATATTCCGCCAGACTTTCAAAAACGGCAAATTGCGCCGGAATAAAGACTATACCGATACATGTTGCAAAAATCATACCGTAAAAAACCGAAGAACCGATGGCAATTTGTGAACCGGCACCGGCTCCCGTCGCGATAATCATCGGAAAAACACCCAAAATAAATGTAAATGCCGTCATCAAAACAGCTCGATACCGTTCTTCGGCACCTTTGCAGGCTGCCTCGATAATGCTCATACCGCCGTCATGATACATTTTGGTAAATTCAACAATCAAAATGGCATTTTTAGCGGCCAAACCTATAAGCATTATCAAACCGAGTTGCGCGTAAATACTGAGTGATTGCCCCATAACATACAAACCGATTAAAGCTCCCAGAATGGCAAAAATCGTCGAAAATATAACCGATAAAGCCAACAACCAACTTTCGTACAACGCCACCAAAAACAAGTAACAAAACAATACCGCAAGCAATATTAAAATTACGGCTTGTCCTTGTGTTTCGACTTCTTGTAAGCTTAATCCCGTCCAAGAAATATTGTATTCATTCGGTAATTCGGCACTTAATTGTTTCAACCTCTCTAAGGCCGTGCCGCTGCCGACATTATCAGCCGGCATCGCCGTTATACCTGCTGCCGTATATTGATTAAAGCGATATATGATTTTAGGCGAAAGCTCTGTTTTTATATCGGCAAAACTGTCTATTCGGATTAATCCGCCGTTGCTCGCCCGCACATATAAATTATTAACGGCTTCAATATTCTGCCGATACTTATAATCGGCCTGCATAATAACCTTATTGGTTAATCCGCCGAGTGTAAAATTATTAATGTAGCGTGAACCGACATTATTTTGCAAAGTTCCAAACAATTCCGAAACCGGAACTTGGTAATATTCGGCTTTTTTCCTGTCCACATCCAGCAAAATATGCGGCGTTTCGGCTGTAAATGTCGTAAAAGCGTAGCTAAAATCTTTATCGTTATTGATTTTTTGCAAATATTTTTGCAATTCGGCCGATAATGCCGACGGCGAAATATTGTTATCGGTCGTTAAAAACTCTAAAGTAATGCCGTCACTTTGTCCGACACCAGGAATTGCCGGCGGTGCAAAAAAATTTATCTGTGCCGATTTAATATTATCGAGCTTGGTCACGATATTTTGCTTAATACCGTTTAGTGATAACGCTTTACTCTTTCGCTTGTCCCATTCGGCAAGTCCGACAACGCCGAGCGCTACATTCTCACCGCCACCGCCGAGTAAACTGTATCCGGCAACCGAAATAAAATAGTTTACACCGGCTTCATGCAAAATTTTCTCCGACATCTTTTGCAAAATTTCATCTGTGGCATTAATACCGGCCGTATCATCAAGTTGGACATTGGCAAAAATAATACCTTGATCTTCTTCCGGTAAAAATGATGTCGGGGTGCGAACAAAGCCGATTATAATCAGTAAAATCGTTAACAATGTCAATAAGACAGTCAACGGCAATGATGAAACAAGTTTTTTGACGATTTTTAAATAATAATCACGGCTGAAATCCAAAAATTCATCGAATTTGCGAAAAAATGCTTCTTTTACGGCATTATTGTGTTTATCTGACAGAAAAATCGCGCAAAGTGCCGGACTGAGTGTCAGCGCATTCAATGATGAAAAGGAAACGGCCGTTGCAATCGTTACGGCAAATTGCTGATAAATTTTACCGGTAATACCGCCCATCAGAGCTACCGGCACAAATATTGCCAGCAATACGAATGTTGTCGCAATAACGGCACTGCCGATTTGCCGCATGGCTTCCACTGCTGCCTGATAGGATGTTTTCTTTTCATACACTATCAGATATTGAACACGCTCGACCACAATAATGGCATCATCCACAACCAAACCGATGGCTAAAATCACGGCAAACAGTGTCAGTATATTAATATTAAATCCTAAAGCATAAATAACGGCAAAAGTTGCAATTAAAGAAACGGGAATAGTCAGAAGCGGAATAAGTGTTGTTTTCCATTTTTGCAAAAAAACATAAGTTACCAATACGACTAATAAAAAAGTTATCATCAACGTATCTAAAATACTTTGATTGGAAGCGCGAACATAGTCAGTCGCATCATAGGCAACTTTAAGTTCCATATCATCGGGCATTTTTTGTGCAAGTTCGGCGATTTTCTGCCGAATATTATCCATAATTTGCAACGAATTGGAGTTCGGCATTTGATTGATGGCCATAATTAATGCCGGTGAATTATTATACAGAGATTTTACATTATAAATATCAGCACCCAATTCAACTTTGGCGACGTCTTTAAGATAAACAATTCCGCCGTTATCCGCCGTTGTAACTACGATATTTTCAAAATCTTCGACATTTTTCAGTAAGCCTTTGGCTGTTAAAGTCAATACGGTTTTATTATCTTTGTTGCTCGGCGCGGCGCCGACACTGCCGACAGATGCCTGTACGTTTTGTGTTTTGACGGCGTTCACAATGTCATTACCGTCTAAACCCAATGACGCAATTTTATCGGCATTGAGCCAAATTCGCATACTGTGCTGCGGACCGAAAATTTGTACATCTCCAACGCCTTTGACGCGAGCAAAAATATTTTTCAAGTTCGTATGAGCGTAGTTACTTAAAAACAGTTCGTCGTATGTATGGCGCGGCGATTGCAAAACAAGCATCGCCAACATATTATTGTTTTGAATTTTAACATCCAGACCATATTGTATGACCTCTTCCGGCAATTCCGAATTGACTTGCTGCAGCCGATTTTGTATTTGTACCTGCGCAATATCCGGATCGGTTCCGACATCAAAAGTCACGGTTAATTTATAGGAACCGTTATCATCCGATGAAGAAGACATATACATCATATTATCGACACCATTGACGGCGTTTTCGATCGGAACGGCAACCGTTTCGGCCAAAACAGAAGCATTGGCTCCCGGATAGGTTGTCGAAACGACAATCTGCGGCGGCGTGATTTCCGGATATTGTGCAACCGGCAGCACATAAACGGCTAAAAGACCGATTATGACCATGATAATCGAAACAACCACCGCAAATCGCGGACGATCAATAAAAAATTTGGAAAACATCAATTACTCTCCGGAAATTTGATTAATCTGTACCTGTTGCCCCAAAAGTTTGGCGTCTACGGCCTGAGCCACAATATATTCATCCGGTTTGAAATTATTTCTAACCACCGCTTTATTGTCATATTCAGTCAGTAAATCAACTTTGTGCAGCTGCAAAATGTCCCCTGTAACCGTATACACATAATCGCCGTTCGGACGCATTTGCAAAAGTTCTTTCGGTATTAAAACAATATCATGGAAATGTTTTTCCTGCAAAACATTGACATACGCATCGGGTATAAGCCTTTTTTCGGTATTTTCGAACTCCGAATATACCGCTATTGAATTGGTTGTTTTGTCAACGACATTGGCCGTATACTTAAGTTCTCCGGTTTGCGGTAGAATCTGACCGTCAGATAATCTCACTTTGAACGAATCATCTTTTGAATTTGTTATTTCGTTAAGGTACTGTTTATCCGAAACCGAAAATACCACTCTGATCGGATTGTATTGCACCAACCGTACGACAGGCGTACTTTGAGGTGAAATATAATCACCCAAAGAGGTAGCTATATTACCGATAACACCATCAAACGGCGCCGTCAGATATGTATATTCCAAATTGGTTTCGGCCGTTAAATATTGCGCCTTAGCCTTTTCTAAAGTTCCTTTGGCTCTGATTAAGACCGCCTCGGCGTTATCGATATCCGTACGCGAAACAGCCTCAGAACCGGCTTGCTTCAGCCTTTTATATTTGATTTTGGCATTAATGTATTCGGCCTTGGCCGAGAATAATTCTGCCGCAGCCGAAACAACGGCAGATAAATATTCTTCCTGTTTTAAGGTTATCATAACCTCGCCTTTTTTGACCTGTTGTCCGCCTGTTGCCTTGATATCAATAACGTAACCGCTGATATACGGCACGATCTCCGTATCGTTAATAGCTTCGACTCTGCCGATATAGCTGCGTGTTACCACAATATCCGTCTGTTGCGGGGCAAAAACCGATATCCGTTGCGCAACAGCATATGACACACGATTTTGCTTTTCTTTATAGTTGTTATACGCCTTATATCCCCAAACAGATATACAAATGAGAAGCAACAAAATTAATAAATTAAACGCATTTTTCTTCAAAAAAGCCATATCCACCTCCGAATTGTTGTGCGATTCAGATAATCAGCAAATATGGCATTTCAATATGCTTTCACTGCATTAATTCTATCGCCTTTGAAATTTTGCGAATTGAATTAAGCTCTATTTGGCGCACACGCTCTTTTGAAATATTGTAGATGCGGCTTAAATCATCAAGCGTAATATTGTCTTCGCTCATGCGGCGTTTATACAATATATCTTTTTCGCGCGGATTAAGGACATTTATGGCTTTTTTAAACAGCTTACGGCGATAATTCAGCGTTTCACGATATGAGAATTGCTCTTCCTGATTGGGTTTACTGTCATAAATAAAATCTATCCATTCGGCACCGCCGTCCGCATCGCCGTTATCCACGGTTATATTCAATGAACCGTCATGAGCCTTTAAGCGCGTATTCATATCGGTTACTTCTTGGACGCTGACATCCAAAAAATCGGCTATTCCTTCAAGAACTTCGGTTGAAAGTTCCCGATCATCCGTAAGTTTCAGATTGTTTTTGATTTTACGCAGATTAAAAAACAGTTTTTTCTGCGCTGCCGTCGTGCCGAGTTTGACCAAAGACCATGAATTTAAGATATATTTTTGAACCGTTGCCTTTATCCACCACAGAGCATAGGTCGAAAAACGAAATCCTTTATCCGGCTCGAATTTATTAATCGCATAAATCAAACCGATATTGCCTTCCGAAATCATTTCGTTTATCGGCAAGCCGTACCCTTTATATTTGGATACGACTTTTACGACCAAGCGCAAATGAGATGTAATTAATTGATACGCTAATTGTTTGTCATGAGTTTGTTTGTATTTTACCGCCAGTTGATACTCTTCTTCCTGAGATAACAGCGGATATTTGCGAATTTTTTGTAAATAACGCGCCAGATTAAGTTCCGGCGTAAAGTCAAGTCCGTTGAGAGATGTTTCCATGATATTTCTCCTTATGATTGACCGGCATAATCATAAGAATGAAATTTTAACAAGACAACCTGTACTTTGGTTTAAAAACTATATAATCGGTTATTTAAAATATCAATTATCCGCAAGCTTTTGCCGTAATTCTTCCAAATCGGCCGGCAATTCCGAATCAAACTGCATAAATTGATGTGTCCGCGGATGAACAAACCCTAAACTCTTGGCGTGTAACGCCTGACGCGGAAAGTTATTGACATAATTTTTCAAATCCGCCGGCAAGGAAACTTCGGATTTTTTATTTTTAACATAGACTTTATCGCCGATTAAAGCGTGTCCCAATGAGCTTAAGTGCACGCGAATCTGGTGTGTCCGTCCGGTTTCCAAATTACACTGAACCAATGATGCGGCTTTACCGAACGCCTGCAGCGTTTTGTAATTGGTTACGGCCGCTTTTCCGCCGCTTTCAAGCAAGGCCATTTTTTTACGGTCAAATTTACTGCGGCCTATATTACCTTCTATCCGACCGCTTAACGGCGATAAAATACCGTATACAAAAGCGTAATAAGTACGTTCTATTGAATGTTCGGCAAACTGCAGGCTCAATTCTTTATGCGCTAAGTCATTTTTGGCTACAACCAATAAGCCGCTGGTTTCTTTATCTATTCGATGAACAATGCCCGGACGTTTAACCCCGCCGACGCCCGACAGATTATCCGCACAATGGAATAACAGCGCATTGACCAGTGTACCGCTGTATGCGCCGGGAGCAGGATGAACCGTCATTCCGGCCGGTTTATTGACAACAATTAAATCGTCATCTTCATATACAATATCAAGAGCAATATCTTCCGGTTGCGGATTCGCCTCAATCGCCGGCGGAATAATGATTTGATAACTGTCACCGACACGCACCTTGAACGAATTGTCCGCAATCACAACATCATCGCACGATACATTCCCCTGTTCGATAAGACTTTGTATGCGCGAACGCGATATATCCGGCACTTTAAGCGCCAGATATTTATCTAAACGCATTTTCTTTTCGTTTTCCGAAACTTCGGATATGGTTATAATTTCCTCAGGCATTTTATCTTTGTTAAGTATATTTTCATTTATTTTCTTTATTTATGTTACAATAGAGGTTATAATAATTTAAAGCAAGCAAAGATTATAAATTTTTCAGAGGTGAAATTATGAGCGAAAATGAGCAAAATACCCATAGTAATGACGATTTTGAAGCTTTACTCAATAATTTTATTAATTCCGAACTTCCAACAGAAGACAGCACTCAAAAACAATCCGAAACGTCTTCGGAAAGCACGGAACAACAATCGTCGGATGCCGATGTACAAGTGGTTGATTTAAGTCCCGAAGATTTGCAAGAAAACGAGGATCTGTCGCAAGCATTTGAACAAGAGTTGGCCGATACTTTTTCCGAGGCACGCGAAGCTGTCGAACAAAGTGAGTCGGCACCGGAACTCGGCAGTGAAGAATCAGAACTCGCTCAAGCTTTTATCAACTATAAAACATCCGTTGACAAACTGGCAAAAGCACATTTGAATGATCGCTTTTTTACGGAATTTGTTATTGATTATCTGTACCCTAATTACAAACCGAGCGTCGGCGAACTGTTGACCGATGATTTGGTTAAAGGTTGGTTGATATTGTCAAAAATTTTTCCAAAAGAAATCGGCTCTTTTCCGACATCTTCCACCGATGAAGAATTCTTAAATTTTGCCGAAACTTTAAAAGATCAGGATTTACAATTGGCCGTCATCTCTTATGTCGAAATCTTAATCGACATGGAAAGCTGCGAGCTGACCTATCAGGCAAAGCTGGCTCAATACCAAGAAAAGCATATCAAACGCATTATGTATGAAGAATATCTGGCCAGAAAAGAACGCCAACGCAAATTTACCGAAGCCGTTAAAAAGAAGAATTTCCCGATTGATGCCGAACGCCTGATTACCAACTATTTTCGTGTTGCCCAAAAAGATGTTGACGGTGCATTCAAGGCTTTGACAACTAATCCGGCCATTTTTGCCCCTATTGATTTCAGCAAAATCAAACCGCGCTTTTTCGGACTTATTAAAGTTTCGCCAAAAGACGGCATACGGTTAAACAGCGAAATAGGCAATTTTATGAAAAAATTGAAGGTTTAGCCGAAAAAAATAATGTAGACAAAAATGTTTTTTTATGGTATATTTAACGTAATTTAGAATTTTGCTCTCAGAGGAGACTTTTGATGACAGAACAGACCGAAGATAAAGAATTTGCCGAATTTCTGAAAATCGCCAGACAAGAAACGTTAACTGACGAGGACAGTAAAAAACTTCAAGATGCAATAAAAGCTCATCCGCAGTGGCTGAAAGATCCAAACAAAACGGATCAAATGTTTCCGCAACCTGTCATGAAGCCGGGGAAAGACGGTAAATTGGAAGAAATGACTAGATCCGAAGCTTGCGGCTTCGAAAAAACCGATTGTATCCGAAATGTTATTAATGCTGCCGCTGCTTTGAATAAAGAGCAAGGACCTGATGGTAAACCTATATTAAGCGATGAAGATTTTAATAATTTTGCCAATACCACCGATTCCAAAACAGGTCGTAACTTTGCAACCGTTGTTGCACGCAATATCGCCGCAAATGAATTTAAATCCAAAAAAGCCAAAAGCGCCGCACTTAAAGATGTTTTGGATAACAACCATGAGAGCTTACTTCAAACTTTAGAAGCTATTAAGACTGCTTCACCGGATTTGATGCAAGCCAAAGACGGCAATGCCGTTCAGGCAGTCAAGTACATGCAACATACCGATGAGGGTGCCGACTTAAATGTATCTGCACAGGAAAATCAGGGAGAAACCGTCCAAATCGGTGGCACTGCCAACGATCTGAACGTTCAGGTTAAACCCGCAAATCAAGATTTGAATGTTGATGCCGAACAACAAGATAATGTCGCAAGCATCGAACCAAATGAACAAGAGGATCCGGGTAAAGGTGAAAAAATCAAACTCGAACGTGTTAAAGAGCAAGATATTATCGATTTTATGTTTAATGACTGGTTCTTAGCCGGCATCAACTATGCATTAGAAAAGGTTTACGGTTGGATAGAAGGCGGCGTAGACAAACTGTGCACAGCTTACTTGCCAACCCCTAAAACCGGGGCCATTGCTCAAAATCAAGCAACACAACAGCCACAGCAACCAAATAGCGGAAGTCGCCAGGAAGGATCCGGACGGAGTACACCGGATGCAGCAACAATGTTCCAAAGCATTAATGCAGCCATTGACAAATTAACCCTTAGTGAAGAAAGTGTCGATAGGTTCTTCAAAGGAGCTGTCGAAGACATCAAAAATAATGCCGATAAAAATCGTAAACCTCAAGATTGGCAGACAACAACTTTAGATCCATCCAGGCACAGCGATTTAATGAAGCATTGCACACAGCTTTATAATCAAGATCCTAATGCCTTTGAACAAATGCTGCAAGACAAAGAAGCTTTATTGGGAACTGTTGCGCCGGGCCTTGTCAAAGAATCTAAGTTGGCCGCAACAATGGCTGTTCTTTCCTTTGTTTCCGATCCGAATAATTTAGGCAGAGCGTTGGATGAAGAGGCTATGACGGCTATCCGCGGTCGCCAAAAGATGATTTTGGCAGATATGAAAAAAACGCGTGACATTATGTTGCAGCACAATATTGACGAATATCGCACCGCGCACAGAATCGATCCTGATACAAGACTTGATGATAATGCCATAAAAGAAATTCAGGAAAAAACCGCCAGAGAGTATGGTTCTTATATGAATGACGTTGCTCAATCGGGCATTGATACCCGTGAAGCTTTAGCTCAATACTATGACGCCGATAACAAAAGCGAAGCGCTCGACACGCTTAAAACGACACGCAACAAATTTATGGACAAACTGAATAATCTCGGTAATATTCCGAATGAAAATGACGCGCAGCCAAGACCTCGCACACGAGACGACGGTACACACGATTTGCATGAAGAAGCTGTCTCCACCAATGAAGCCGAAAGATATGAACGGGCCGTTAACGATCATCAAGAGCGTAATCAAAGCGCCCGAGAGAACGACAGGGCTCAACACAACAACAGACAACATAATTTTGAGCAAAACCGTGGAAGTCAATCGCAAACACAGTCTCAATCAACAACCCAGTCTATGTTCCATACTCAGAGGTACGGTGGAAGATTTTAGGTTTTGAATATGATAAAAAAAATATTTCACTTTTTGTGTTTTATAGCAGCCGGAGCAGGCTGGACTGCATTATTGGGATTTATTTATAAAATCGGATTCGCTTATTTTTATCACATTGATATACTTTCGCCGCAGACCTATAAAATTTTTTCGGTTTACTGGAACAGCGGCGGTGTGCTCAGACAAAAAGATTTATTGATGATGTTGTTGATGTTTTTGTACTTTCCGCTGTGCTTTTTCGGATGGTATAAATTTTATTATTTTAAATTTACGACTTTAGTCACAAAACCTCTTAACTGGCTTGCCAATTTGGGTTCAAGTAAATACCAGGTAAAAGATGTTAACATCAAAAATTTGAAAATCGAAGAAAAGAAATCAATCGATCAAATTGTGCAGGAGCGGTTAGAAAAAGAAAAGAAAAAGAATGAGCAAAATTCTTCAGGCAACGCCGGAGATTTTCGCCAGAAAATTATTAAAAAAATAAACGAGAGTAAAAATTAATGCGTTTTATAATCACTTTTTTAATAAATAGTGTTTTATAATTCGGCTGTGTACTGTAAAAAAGACGGAGAAAAGGATTGAAATCCTTATTGGTATTTATACGAATCTTAGTCGTCGGCGGACTGTGGGGAATTGTCTTCACGGAAGGGATTCGCGTAATCATGCTTTGCAACTGGCATTTTGATATTTTTTGGCCGGATCATTGGCGTCAGGCTTGGGCTTTATGGAAAGCCGGCTGGGTTGTGCGTGCACCTAAAGAATGGGCTTTTGTATTACTGATTGTTACCTTTTTCCCGATGCTTTTTACCGGATGGTGGACTTTAAGTTTGGTATCATGGGAAGATATTATATGGAAAATCATCACATTACCGGTAACTTTATACAATAAATTGGTTAAAACGCCTGTTAACCTGATTACCACAAACAACAAATATGGTGTTGTTAAACGCAAATCTTATAAACAAATACGACCGGCAGGTGTCGGCGGTGCCATTCGCTCGCCTATATCCGATTACGGAGATACGCCGGCAATAGCGGCTTCACCGGCCTCGACATATTCATCGGCATCTACACCGTTTTCTTCGTTATCTACATCGTCTTCTTACAGCTCTGCCAGAACAACAACGCCTAAAAAAGCTCCGGATGTTTCAGCAACCATTGATCACGCTTTATTTAAATTTGACGATGACGATGATTTTGATTTGGATATCGATTCTTTCGAAAAAACCGACATTAAAAAGAAAGAAACACCGGCACCGAAGAAATCTTCACAAGATGACATCAAAAAACAAGTGGCACGCTTTGATTTTGATGATGATGAAGATGAAAATTCCGGTTCTAAATCCAAAAATATTTTTGATGATGATTTCGATGATGAACCGCCTGCCAAATCGGAACGTCGCGAATCTAAGAAGAATGATAAAGAATCTCGTAGTGAACGCACTCACTCACGTGATGATAGCAGCAAGGATAAAGATAAAAATAAGCGCAATAATCGCGATAAAAAATCTGACAGTTCTGATAAACAAGATGATGATAAACAAGAGAATAATGCCGCTGCACGCAGTCCGGTTTATGATGCCCTTGTTCAGAAAAATTACAGCGTAATCACCAATGTTACCGCCGGTTCGACAACAATTGATTATATCGGCGTTTCCGGTGATGAAATTTGTCTGTGTCTTGTTGATAAAGAAAGCGGTGATTGGCTTGCCGATGAAGAAATGTTTAACGGTGAAGAACCGCTGTGGTTTTCGGAAAGCAGTCACAGAATTTCACCGGTTCGTAAATTAAATGTTGCACGAGATATTATTTCGGATAAACTGGATGATGAAGGATTTGAACAAAAACTGTCTTCTTTCGTTGTCATTCAGATGGCTAATATTATTAACGCCGATGATATGTTTGATATATGGTCAGAGATGGATATTGATGTTACTCGTATTAACAGAGGTGCTCCGAAAGAGATTAAACTGTTTTCAAAAAC
The DNA here is from genome assembly GCA_947167235.1 of uncultured Alphaproteobacteria bacterium. Lineage (GTDB taxonomy): Bacteria > Pseudomonadota > Alphaproteobacteria > RF32 > CAG-239 > RUG410. The sequence continues at coordinate 3,143 of CAMVHF010000001.1, read as the reverse complement.
CTTAAATGATGCCGGCACACCATTGCCGAAAAAAGATTTCGACAGATTGCGCAAGTTATTGAAAAATTTAAAATAATATGAGGTAAAAATGGCTAAAGATCGTGGTGAAGAATGGAAAGAATATGACAAAGCCGTCCACTGGATGACGGTTGCGTTTTTCATTTGCTTAGGCTTAAGTATTGTTTTGTTTATATTTGCGCCGCCTTTGTCATATTTGGTTGCACACGGAATTTCCAAGAGTTCTTTTGCCGTTGTTGACAAATTTTTAAAGCTCATAGTGTCCGATCCGAACCATATTTTTCAAATTTACAGCAAATGGTTCAAGCAAATCTTTAACTACACCGGCCCTTTTGCTTTAAGTATGTGGATTCCCGCTTTACCGTTTTTGATCATTCCTATCGGTTTGGTTATCGCCGGCTTTTTAAGTCCGTATAAATTTCAAGTTAACTTTCAAGGTTCTGCCCGCGTGGCCGAATTACGCGATATCAAGCAGATGGCATTATTGGGATTTGACGGTTTTTGCCAAGTTGTCGGAAAGTTCGATGGTAAGTTCCTGATGTTAAAAGAAACCTTAGCCACTCTGTGCTGCGCTCCTCCAGGTACCGGTAAAACAGCCGGTGTGGTTATTCCGACAATTTTCCACTCTGAAAAGCTAAGTATTGTCGTTAACGACCCTAAACCGGAACTTTGTTATTCAACATCCGGTGCTCGTGCCAAAGTAGGTCCGGTATTTATCATCAACTGGGGTGCCGAAGATAATCCGAGTGAAGGTGTTTATTATCCGAGCTGGAATCCGTTGTCACCGAATTGTATTCCGGAACAAGGTCCTGACCGCGATATGTATGTTGACTCTATGTGCAATATTTTGGTGGAAGATCCTAAAGGCGGTGCCGATCCGCACTGGTCACAAACCGGTCGTGCCGCATTGACGGGTTTTATTCAATTCATGGTTTCAAAATGCGACAGAGCCCGTGCTAACGATTACTTTATCGGGCGCATCTATGAGGGTAAGCTTGATGCAAAAGATAAAGAGGTTCTGGAAGGCTATTACATGGATATGCGTGATCCGGCCGCACCGCGTGCCATTCAAAACCTTAAAAACGGCACTTTAACAATGGAAAACTATCTGCCGATCGGTACATGGAATCTGCTTCCTTCCCGTTGGATGGGACGTGAGGCTTGTATCGCCATGATTATGGAATGGATGACAGAAGCTCAAATTAATGCCGCTCATGAAATTCAACGCCGCTTGGATGAAGGTGACCAATCCGCAATGATGGCCGATCCGACCGGTGATATGCTTGAAGAAGCCATTAATGAAGCTCGAAACTACGGCTATGCACAACGTTGCGTAACCGAGTTAAGTACACTGCGTAATACACCGGATAAAGAGCGTGGTTCCATTTTATCTACCGCATTTGCCGGTATTAACGTATTCAAAAACCAAGCCGTTAAAGCCAGAACCAGTTTTTCGGATTTACAATTTAAGGACTTGCGCGGTATGAAAGATCCGGTAACCGGTGAATGGAAACCTATTTCCGTATACCTGTCTGTTAACCAAGTTGATGCGCGCGCTTTGGGCGTAATCAGCTCAACCTTTATTGAGTTGATGTCCTCATACCTGATTTCCAACCCGCCTAACCACGTCAACCGTACTGACGGCAAAATGGGACCGTTCCCGGCTCTGTTCATCCTCGACGAGTTTCCGCAAATGCCTAAGATGAAAGCTATTATTGATGGTCCGGCCGTAGGTCGTGGTCAAAAAGTTTCATACTTACTGATCGGACAAGATTTGGGACAAATTTCAGGTAAATACGGTAAGGACGATTTGGAAACAGTTATTTCCACAACAGCTTGCAAAGTTATTTTGTCGCAAAACAACGAAGTGACGGCACAGCGTTTCTCTAAGATGATCGGAAACAAGACGGTTCGCGTATCTTCCTTCTCGCGTACGGAAGGTAGCTTGGGTAAAGACTTTAACCCGCTTGCCAAGAACGTTAACTACCAATTGCAGGGTATTCCGGTGATCAGCTCAACCCAACTTTTGAGCTTGCCGATGCTTAAACAAGTCGTTTTAATGCAAAGTTATATTGATCGCCCGATTATCGCTGATGCGCCGCGTTATTATCTTGATAAAAAAATGTTGTCTATGGCTAAAATTCCGCCGGCACCAAACGTACCGGATTGGATTGTTGCCCAACGTGAAGATATTAATGATGATATGCTGGCCAAGCTCGGAATTGATTATAATCCTGAAGAGGATGATGACAATTTTGAGATGGATGCCCTGCCGCCGGCGCCATAATATCGGATAAATTAATTTAAGCCTTGAATTTTCAAGGCTTTTTTTTATTGTCCTAAAATTTAACTTCTGTTTCAACATGTATATTCATTAATGTTTCACGTGAATCATTTTTAGAGCCTCCGGTATCTGTCACATTTATGCGCGCCGCAATAAAAAAACCTTAAAGGCTATTGCCTTAAGGCTTTGCATCAACTGCCTATTTTTATTTTTTGGTTTTCTTTGGCAAAGATTTCTTCTTTGTTGATGTTTTTGATGTTTTGGATGAAGCAGCCTTCTTTGATGCGGCTTTCTTTCTTTTTGCTTTTTTCGGCTCCGTAGCATCCTTATCGGCTGTTTGTGCCTCATCATTTGCAATCACAGCCGGTTCTTTAATTATATCCGGTTCTGTCAGCTCTCCGGCATCTTCTTTCAAAAGTTCATATTGTGCTCTGAATACAGCTAAATATAAGCCAAAGAAAAACAGTTTAACCACATAATCAATATATTCGCTTAAAACGGTTGTAGAAAACAGATCGTGCTCATTGAGATTTGTTAATGCCCCCATTAAGCGAATTTGGCATATACACATTATCAACATGGATGTCAAAAATAAAACCAATGCAACATAGGTTCTTCCGCTTGTGTGGCGAAAGATATCCGTAAGCGACGGCATTTTATAGTCATTCATATAATATGCTATATATGAGGACAGACGTATAAACAAAACACATGATAATGCGCACAGAAATACAATAGTGAAAAAGATTAGTTCAATTTCAAATACGGGAACAGCCGGTCTGTTAATCAAATAAGCGGCTAAGATAACCGGAAATACCAGAGCAATAATACTGCAAAACAG